>NZ_JBVHCY010000007.1:0-217652 GCF_057922445.1 Flavobacterium sp. UM26
CGCAGATGGTACTGCATTTTGTGGGAGAGTATGTCGCCGCCTTTCTTTAATCTGAAATATTTTCAGATTCTTTTAAAACCCCTTCATCATTCGATGAAGGGGTTTTTTTTTGCTCTTTTTTTACAACTATCTTATTGCTTTAAGAAAGTAATGGACGAAAGGATTTAATGAAAAGAGTGAAGATTGGAATATACTACTTATGACCTTTTGTTCTGTTAGCTAGTAGATTCAATTATATCTTTATATATAGATTTGTGCCTTTTTATCGTGTATTGACTTGGTAATGAATTGTATACGGTGTTTTTAATTGTTGTCTTAGAAAATTAATTTGTATTCTTATTGATTTATTTTATTAGAATCAACTTTTTATTCTTTTCACGTATATTAGGTTCATTTACTTTACCAGTGCCAATTGTAATTTTTTATTGGTTTTGGCTTTAAAATTTACTTAAAACATTATTTTTTGACTAAAGGGACTTTCTAGTACTATTTTTTTCTTTTTTTAAAGCATTTTAAGTATCAATAATTATATAATGTATATCATTAAATGTCTTGTGTCTTAGGTTGCTATTATTTACTGGTATTTTGTTTAGTTATAAAATTATGTTTTAACAAAAAAGGCTGTCTACATATTGTATAGACAGCCTTTTTTGTATGAAAAATATTGTTTTATTCTTGCTTTTTAATTTCGTTTACGAATTTGGTTAATTTTTTTCCATAAAGAGATTTTGCGACTTTTGGAGTCATTGATTTTTGTATGGTATCTAAAAATTTGATATTGATATCATAAATTTCTGAAAGGGCAATGTATGGTGCTATTTCATGGTCTTTATGATTCACTGCAAAATTTGTTGCATAAAGATATCTTCTTTTAATGTTTGATTCTTCTTTTGTTTTTAGACTATCAAGTTTTTTGATATTGTTGAATTTTGTTGCTTTAAATTTTTGCTCAATGATAGTTAAATTTTCATCTTTAAACTGTGAGTCGATTTTTTTAAATTCTTCATACAAGTCATGGTTTACAGAGCCTGTCACTTTCGCACCATATGAAAATTGATCTAGATTGGTTTCAATTGTTATATTGCCTGGTTCGGCAAAGAAAAGTAAATTGTTATCTAATGAATTGGATACTCCTCTGTTTAAAGACAAGTAAAACATTTCTGGGGACTCTAATGGAATATTTGTTTCAAACTTTGAGTCACCATCAATTTTGATTGAATCGATCGTAACTAGAGTGGTGTCCTTTAGTCGTTGAATGTATAAAGTTCCTTTTTTTAATCCTGCCACATTTCCTGTGAGATGCAAATTGTCTTTAGACTCGTTTTTTGAACAAGCTAGTATTGTTGAAAGAGCTACTAGAGCGAAAATAGTTTTTTTCATTTGAATTTTAATTTGGCGCAAAATAAAGAAAAATGTTGAATTGCTATACTACTCTTACTGTTAATTCATAAAAAATCCCAATCTATTTCTAAATTGGGATTGAATCGTAGATAAAAGGAATTATCCTTTAAGCCAAGCATCTTTTAAAGTACCTTTTGAAGCATCTTTGGCACTGAATGTTTCTTTTTCTTCATAGGGTAAAGAAACTTTACCGGTAATATTTTCTTCTTTACCCTCTCTCTTTATCTTTAAAGAGATGTTGTCATTTTCTTTCCATTCTTGACTGGTTGTGATTAATTCAAAGATATTTTCTTTATTATAAACTTTGTTATTGATCGCTAAAATAATGTCTCCACCTTTTAAAGATAATCCCTTGAAGAACTCATTTAATTCAATGTTTGGTAATATTGCGATTTCACCTGTTTGAGGAATAATAGTTATGTATGGAGATTGTCCTTTTAGGAAAATGCCTCCGGGTACTTTAGTAACGGATTTTGCTACTCCTACTTTGTTTAGAAATAAGTCATAAGGAATAGGTGTCGGTCCAGCTACATAAGTCTTTAGGAATTCACCAACTTCAGGATAAGTTAAAGTTACAATTTTGTCGAATAACTCTTTGTCATCAAAAGCTTTTGTAACACCATATTCATTAGATAATTTGTGCATTAAATCAAGAATTCCTCTTTTTCCTTCAGATTTTTCACGAATGATAATATCGACACACATCCCGATAAGAGCTCCTTTTTGGTACACATTAAGATATTGTTCTTTGTATGGTTCTTGAAGAACGTTTGCGCTCATTGTAGTAAAAGGCATTGTATCATTCATTCTTTTGGCTTGCTCGATCTTGTCAGCAATTCTTTCATAGAAAGCTTCTTCTGTAATCAAGCCTTGATTGATTTGGAATAGGTTAGCAAAATATTCAGTTACTCCTTCGTACATCCAAAGGTGTTCTGACATTTTTGGTGTGTTATAATCAAAATATTGAATTTCTTTTGAATGTATGGTAAGTGGTGTAACAATATGAAAGAATTCATGCGAAACAACATCTTTCATTTGTTCTTGTAGCATGCTTAAAGGAATAGTTTCTGGCATTACCACTGTGGTAGCAGTTGGGTGTTCTAAAGCGCCAAAACCTCTTGCATCGTTGGGTTTCATGCTGGATAGATATAATAGAACGGTATATTTTTTATTAGCATTGATTTTACCTAAAAATGTTTTTTGAGCAATCATCATTTTTTTCATTTCAGGAGTGATGCTTTCGGCTGTAATTTTTCCATTTGGAGAAAAAACGGCAATTGTAATATCCATTCCATCAACAGTGAATGTGGTATAATCTGGCTTAGCATACATTATAGGATTTTCAACAAGTTCACCATATCTTGAAACCACAAATTCATCAGAGTTGTTTTTTGTGTCCAAATCAACCATCGATGTAGCTCCCCAAAGTGTTTCAGGGTGAGTAATGTTTACTCGGTATGGGATTTCTTTTTTATCTTGAAAATATCCCACAAAACCATGCATATTTACTACAAAATTGGTTCCTGCTTCGATATTAGTCCCAGCAGGAGAAAAAATATCTTCTTGTCCAAAACCTCTACCTTTTTCGGTATCGTAAGTGTCGTTTACTAAGTATGTAATTTTATTTAATTTTTTTGCTGATTGGATAGACCAAGTATTCTCATCTGTTTTTTTGACTTCTAATAGTGTTCCTTTTTCGTCAAATGCTTGTAAATCTTCTATGTAACGCCCGTAGTTGTCATTAGAATAAGTGCCCGGAACTATTTTTGGAATACTATAATTAATTTGATCAGAAGATAGTTTGGGTGCGTAAACAGTTACTTGTACTTTATCATCTTTTACATCAGTAAGATTGATGGCAACTTTAACTTCTTCTTTGCTTTTGTTTGTCGTTGAAATACCAGATTTACAACTTAGTAGTATTGAGCCCAAAGCTAAGGATACTATTATTTTTTTCATTTTTTTTTATTTAGGTTTCAAGTTAGACTAAAAAGTAATGTATTTGTTACACGGAATTAGAGACAGTGATGTTTTGTACTAAAGACAAAAAAAAACTCCTACGATAAGTAGGAGTTGGTATAGGTTAATCTAATTTGTTTTTTATATAATATTTACCATCTAAATCTTCATCAAAATCGTCTATTTTTAATGGTTTAGGTTTAGGTTTACTCGCAATTGCTTTCTTCTTCCACATTTCATATTTTTCAGCAGGCATCTTCTTTTTCATAAACTCTAATACTTCTTTTTCAGAAAGTCCGAATTCTTTTTTAATTATTTCGAAGGGATTTCTTTCTTCTAAGGCCAACGTAACAAGCTTTTCTGTTTGTTCCCAGTTCAATTCTTTGCGGTTACTCTTTTTCATCACATGAAAATTAATTCAAATTGGTGTTAATGATTAATAAAATAGGTATCTAACGATATACCAATATTAATAAAAATAATAATTACTTTAATTAAAATACTTCTTTTTTTTATCTTAATCCATTTCAGGAGACCTATGTTTTTGGAACGGAATATTTAATAAGTTTTTTAATTCATTGTGTTCTTTTGGGTCTTGATGGGTGTCAATTCCGTAGATTATTTCTTCTCTTGGCATGGTTTTAAAGGTTCCAAACAGACGGTCCCAAACTGAAAAAATATTACCATAATTACTATCCGTATATGGGAGTTTGTAATGATGGTGAATTTTATGCATATCAGGTGAAACAATGAAGTAACTTAAAAAAAGATCTATTTTTTTTGGCAAGGCTATGTTTGCATGATTGAATTGCGTGGCTACAACCGATAATGTTTGGTATAAAAACACCATCCACATTGGACTTCCCACAATAAAAACGCCCAACAAAGTAAAAGCAAAACGAATCACACTTTCTCCAGGGTGATGTCTATTGGCCGTTGTAGTATCAATCCACGTATCTGTATGATGGATAAGATGAAAACGCCACAATACTTTTGTTCGATGTTCAATTAGATGAACCAAATAAGCTCCAATCAAATCTAATAGTAATAATCCAATAATTGTATACAACCACAATGGCATTTTTGGAAGTACTTGAAGGATTCCAAAATTATTCTCAACAGTCCAATCGGCTGTTTTTAGTAAAAGATAGGCCAAACAAAAATTTATGATAATTGTTGTTAGTGTAAAAAAGATATTGATCCCTGCATGTTGCCATTTTTTATAATCAAAACGGAACAATGGAAATGCATTTTCGATAAGCCAGAAAATCGTAATTCCTCCAACTAAAATTAGGCTTCTATGCGAAGAAGGAATAGTGGTAAAATAAGAGACAATTTCATTCATAGTTAATTTGGTTAAGTTTTTTGGTTTTTTATGTAATAATTCTGAAAGTTAGGTTAATTCTAGGGCCAATTGGTTTTGTTGTTTTCGGAATTTGATGTTTCCAAAAGTGTTGTGTAGCCCCTTTCATTACTAAAAGACTGCCGTGTGCTAAAGGTATATTTATTTTTTGATTTGAAATAGTATTGTGTTTGAGTTGAAACATTCTTTCTGCTCCAAAACTTAATGATGCTATGATGGGGTTGGTTCCTAATTCTTTTTCATTGTCGGCATGCCATCCGTTACTGTCTTTGCCGTCACGATAATAATTAAGTAATACTGTAGAATAAATTACTTCTGTTACTTTTTCTATTTTTTCTTTAATGCTCACCAGCAATGGTGACCATTTATGAGGTTGCATAGTAATATTTGAGTAGGAATAGGATTTTCCTTCGTTGCCAAAAAGCGCGGTTAATCGGGGTTGTGGATACACTTTTCCGTAGACTTTGATGTCGTCCTGTTGCCAAGGAATTTCCTTTTGTAAAGTGTCAAAAAGGATGGTTGCTTCTTCAGTTGAGAAGAAATTAGGGTAATAAATAATCGATGCATCTGGGACATCAAAAACAATAGGTTCAGAATCAAAAAGGGATTTCATTTTGTAAAAATAAAGAGAAAAAGAACATCAATTTTGTCCTTTTTCTCTTTTTGGTCAAAGATTTTTTTTATGCTTCCGAGTGGTTTTGTAATAGATTTTTATAGATGAAACCTGCAACCACTGCACCTAAAATGGGAGCTACCCAAAATAACCATACTTGTCCCAAAGGTTCTCCTCCCACAAAAATAGCTTGTGACAATGAACGAGCAGGGTTTACTGACGTATTGGTAATTGGAATACTGATTAAATGAATTAGCGTCAATGCTAAACCAATAGCAACGCCTGCAAATTTTCCGTTTGCAAATTTATCGGTCGCACCTAGTATAACCAATAGAAAGAATAAAGTTAAAACAAACTCTGCTATAAATGCAGCTTGCATTGAATAACCATCAGGCGAGAAAGCTCCAAAACCGTTTGAGGCAAAAGCTCCAGCTTTGGTATTGTCAATCACGAAGCCTACTTTTCCAGCAGCAATAGTATATAATGTTCCTGCGGCAGCTATTGCACCAACACATTGTGCGATGATGTAAGGGACTAAATCTTTGGCTGAAAATCGGCCACCAGCCCATAAACCAAATGAAACAGCGGGATTAAAATGCCCACCAGAAATGTGTCCAACAGCATAAGCCATTGTTAATACTGTTAATCCAAAAGCTAGAGATACTCCAGCAAAGCCAATTCCTAAATTAGGTATACCAGCAGCGAATAAAGCGCTACCACAACCTCCAAAAACAAGCCAAAATGTTCCAAAAAATTCTGCAAATAGTTTTTTCATAAGTATTTAGTTTTTATATGGTTACTAATTTGTGGTGAATTCTTAAAATTTATAAAGTATAAGTGTAAGCCCAATACATCAGTAGGAATTGTAAGGGTAAACGCAGGTATAGAAACCATTTGGGAAGTCCCATACTTGCTTTTGGATTAGTTAACATAAAAATATGTGTTGGAAAAACAGCAATTAGGAGCAAGATAATTCCCCAAGCAGCATATTGGGTAGTTGGTGAAAATAGTAATAAAACCCCAAGAATAATTTCGATAGCTCCGCTTAAAATGTTCAATAAAGGCGGATTGGGAAAACTTGTAGGTATGATTTTTTGATATAAACGAGGGACTCTAAAATGATTGATTCCAGCAATTATATAGAGAAGAGCCATTACATACAAATGCCAAGGTGAATTCATAACAAGTTGTTTGTTACGAATTTATAAAAAATTTAACAGTTTGGTGGTGTTATTGAAAAATATTTTGGCTTTGATTACTTTTTTGAAGAATTGGTATTCATTATTATGATAGCAGTGATGATTAAAATTATACCAAACCATTGAAGAAAATTTACTTCTTCATTCAAAAGAACGTAAGCCATTGTTACAGAAACGGGTAATTCGAGGGCAGAAACTATACTGCCAAGCCCAATTCCAGTAAGAGGAAAACCAGCATTCATCAACAAAGGTGGAATAATTGTTCCGAAAAGAGCCAAAACAATTCCCCATTTCATAAAAATTCCCATTTGAAAAGGACCTACTTGGGTAACTAGTGCAAAACCAAACACGATGATGGCGCCACCAAGCAACATATATAAACTTCGTTGAGCAGATGAAATGTGATTAGCAATATGATTTGCGGTAAACATAGTAGCGGTAAAAGATGCAGCGGCAAGTAAACCTAGTGCAATTCCTCTCCAATCCAATGAAACTGTTGTAGCCATTACATTAGTTGCCAAAAATGTTCCTGTAAGCACAATGATGACTGCGATTATTTTTTTGAGTGCTGGTAATTTTTTGTCGATGGCCATCTCCACAACAACGCCCATCCAAACGGTTTGCATCAACAGTACAATAGCAATAGAAACAGGAATGTATTTTACAGCTAAATAATAGAAAACACTAGTCATACCCAGTGAAGTTCCAGCGGCGATGAGTTGGAAAATGTTTTTGGGAGATGCTTTTACAACCGTATTTCCTTTTTTGTTTTTTTGAAATAAGTTAATCAATAGCATACCAAGAATACCAAGTACGAATTGAGCAGTCGTTACTTCTGGAGTCGAATAGCCTTCATCGTAGGCCATTTTTACAAAAGTAGCCAACATACCATAACTAGTTGCACCTAATCCTACCAGAAAAACTCCTTTTACAACTTGATTCTTTGTCATTTTTTAATTTTTAAAAAGCGGGCAAAGATACGGCATTTCTTTTGAAAAGAAGCTTGAGATGAGAATAGGTTTAGAATAAGCCTTGAAGCGCACTATTTTTGATGCCGATTCTTGTTGGATCAAAAGCTAATTTTTGTTGTAAAATAGAAGCATAAATACTTCTAAAGTCTATTTGGTATTTTAAGTCGCCTTCATCTAAGTCTATTAGGTTTGGATTTTTTCCAATTACATTACCTCTTGTGTTCCCACCAATCACAAAGAGTGGTGCTGCTGTTCCGTGATCGGTTCCTTTTCCGTTGTCTTTTACTCGGCGACCAAATTCAGAAAAGACCACAATAGTTGTGTTTTGCAATACTTGTGCTTTTTTCAAATCACTATAACAACTAAAAATGGCATCGTTAAGCTCGCTTAATTTATTTTGATGAATAGCCAATTGATTGTCGTGTGTATCAAATCCTCCGAGTGAGGTATAGTATACTTTAGAATTTAAATTTCCTTTTATCAATTTGGCAATCCATTCTAAATTTTTGGCTAAGCCAGTTTTTGGATAGCTAACTTCAGAAGGTGTACTTTTTTTGAGAGCATCTTGAATGGCATCAGCGCCTTCTGAAACAGAATTGGCAATTTTTCTAACAAAATCCAATTGTGGGTTGTTAGATAATTGATCTTTGGTTTCCGTAGCGTTACGGCTGTTGAACCGATTGGGGTCTTTTACTGTAATACTGTTGGGTTCTTCGCCTTTTAAAGCCAAGGTGTCAATAGTATCGATGTTGATTCCTGCTGTGGGTTGATGGTCATTGCATTGCAAATCTAAGTAGCGTCCAAGCCAACCTTGACTCAGGTATTCTTGATTAGTTGGGGCAGTTTGCCAAATTTCTTGGCTTCTAAAATGAGAGCGAACCGGATTTGCATATCCTACATTTTGAATGATCGTTAAATCACCATTTTGTTGCATTCTAGCAAAATCTTTAAGCGCAGGATGAAAGCCCATTCCATTGTTTCCAGCAATAACGTTTTGTTTTGCTATCCCAATGGCTGGACGATGATGATAGTACAGTTCGTCTTGATAGGGGATGTAAGTATTGAGCCCGTCGTTTCCGCCATTCAACTGAACAAAAATCACGCATTCATTTCTAGTAACAAGTTGTTGTTGTGTGCCAAAGGCGTGAAGAAACTGAGGCAGAATCAATGTTCCTCCTGTAAAAGTTCCTGTTAGCGCTAAAAAATTTCTTCTGTTCATAACTTGGATTTAAATAAGTTGAAATTCAGGTGATTTTATGATAGCATTAAAAAGCCGAAGTACTGCATTATCTGCTCCTGGAGACTGAGGTTCAAAGTCGTATTTTAGTATTTTTTCAAGGTCTTTTTGTAGGGTGTCATCGGTAGAAAACAGCAATCGGTCTGTTAGTTCTTTTATGATTTCCTTGTTGGTTCCTTTATTGTTCCATTCTAATGAAATAGATAAGGATTGTTTTTTATTTAATGTGTTTTCTCTCTCTAGTTTCGGTCTCGGAATGTTTTTTGCGCTACAAAGCAAATCGGCAACATTGTTTCGTTGCAAGTAAATTTGAGAGGTAAGCCAGCTTTTTCCGCCATCCCATCCTTTTACATTGGGAGAATTGAATAAATCCATACCTTGTTGTTTTAAGAAAAAAGCAACAGTACTAGATTCTGGTTTTTGGATGTGCAATTCGTTTGTTAGTAATAAAATGTATTCCAAAGGATTTTTAATCTTCGAACCTCCAGTTTCGTTTTTAGCATATTCTTCCGAAAATATTTTGACCAACAAAGGTTTAATTTCAAAATTGACTTTTCTAAAATAATCGCCATAATAAGTTACTAATTCTTGTTTAGGTTCGTCGTAAAGGAACCATTTTAGCATTTTTTGTGTTAGTAAATATGGAATTTTTGGGTGATTAAAAATGGTATCTACCATTTCATCTAGTTTTAAAACCCCTTTATTACCGAGATATTCAATGGGATCATTGTCCTCGAAAAATCGACGGTACACCGCAGTATTTTCTCCAATTCCTAACCCAGCCAATCCTTTGGCTCCATTTTTTATGTCGGCTTCAGAGTAATTCCCTATGCCGAGAGTAAAAAGTTCTAGAAGTTCTCTGCTCAGGTTTTCGTTCAATTTTCCTTTTTTGTTGTCAACATTATCAAGGTAGCGCACCATTGCGTTGGTTTGCATTACTTTTTTGGTCAATGTTTTAAAATTACCAAAAGCATTTTCTCTAAGGAGTTGGTTCTTTTGGTATATCCAATAATTTACTTTAACCTTTTGGTAAGCTGTAACAAAATGATTCTCCCAAAAAAGAGTCATCTTTTCTCTCAACGGAAAATCGGCTGTTTTCATTTCATTAATCCACCAAGCTTTTAATTCATTCGAAGTTTGAATTTCTTTTTTTAGCAATTCTTTGCCAACTTCTGAATCTTCTTTTCGGGTTTGTCTGATTTTTTTGAGATCCTCTAATGACTTTGGACTGTCAGAAAGTAATGCAGGTGCACTAGTATTGAAAGGTGCTTGAAACGATTGTTGAAGAAAACGTTCCATTCCTAATTTTTGAATCAAAAGGGCTTGTTGATTGCTAAAACCTAGTCGTTGAGACCAAAGAAACTCTTTTTTCATAGTCGAATCTATTTTAGTTTAAGACTCAAGCGGTTGCTAAAAGTTTAATTCAGCTTTAAATAGAATTCGTCCAATCAAATTTACTTTTGATGATATCTTGTTTGTATTCTTCTAAAAAGGCAAGATAGGCCTTGGCTATCGGAGAGAAATTTTTGTTTTTGTGCCAAATTAAATTCCAAGTAGATTGTATGGGCAAGCCGCGCACAGGAATGATTTGAAGGTTACCGGTCGTGATTTCATTTTTTATTCCAATAATTGGCATAATGGAGCATCCTAGTCCAGCAATAACTGCTTGTTTTACGGCTTCATTACTCGTTAGTTCAAGTTTTTTCTTGACATTCAAATTGTTCAACAGCATAAATTGCTCCATACTTTGTCGGGTTCCTGATCCCATTTCTCGCAAAATAATTGGGATGTTTTCTAAAATGTTTTTGTCATAAATTTTTTCTGGGAACTCGGTAGCTGAGTTTGAAACCAAAAACAAACGATTGGGCATTAATTCAATCCGATTTACCGATAATGTTTCGGGTAAAATAGAAACCAAAGAAAAATCGACTTCATTTCTTTCTAAACTCTTAATCACTTTTGATTTATTGGTTACATCCAAAATTAATTCTACATCGGGGTGCAGTTTTAAGAAATCGGTTAGAAAATAAGGCATAATGTATTTTCCAGTGGAGACGATAGAAATCTTAAGCCTTCCGCTCAATTTTCCCTGATAGGCCTGCATTTTATAATTTATGGCGTGCACTTCATTGATAATCTTCTCGGCAGCCACAACTATTTCTTTTCCAAAATCAGTTATATACAGTTTTCTGCCAATAATTTCTGTTAGCGGAATTTCAAATTGGTCTTGAAAATTTTTGAGTTGAATAGAAACAGCGGGCTGGGTTAAATGCAGTTCTTCAGCTGCTTTAGTAATGCTTTGGCATTGTGCTACTTTTAGAAATACCTGTAATTGGTGGAGTGTATAGTTCATAAAAATATTTAATGATGTTTATTACAAAGATAAATAAAAATTAATGACTTGATTTATTGAATTTTGCCACAGAAAAAATAAAATTATGAACCATCAAGAATTGACATTATTTCAAAAAGTGAAATTAACGGCAGTACTTATTGTGTTACTTGTTCTGCTAGTTTTTGCTTTTCTAGAACCTGAGAATTCTTTTTTTAGTGTACTCTTAGCAATTGGAGTTCTTTGTGGTACACAGATATTGAAAGATTTAAAATATAAACTTTAATTAAAATTGCTCTTTTTATGGAAAAAGACTTCAAATTTCAATTAATCGATGGAGAATTTACCCCCGCTGGAGCGGCCAAAGTGCTATTTCCGTTGATTAATAACAAGATTAATTACCACTCTTTGGAGAGTTTTAGTAATGAAATTCGGTTCGATAAAGATGTGACTAATTCTAAGAAGCGAATTGCAGAGTTGCAAGAAGTGCAGCTTCAAATTCAAGAATTATTAGAAAAAGCTGAGGATATCGGTTTGAAGTTAAAAATTTCTAGTCAAATAAAAATTGAGTTCGACAGCGCTAAATAGTTTCAAAGGGCGGCAGCTTGTGATAGCCACTATGCATCATAAAGAGCGAGTAATGGCTCCTATTTTAGAGCAGGGCTTAGGTGTTATTTGTACTACGCCAAAAGATTTTGATACCGATAGTTTTGGTACTTTTTCGGGTGAAACCGCCAGAACTTCGGACGCCTTGACCGTGGCACGTCAGAAGTGTTTAGCGGCAATTGTGGCCACAGATTGTGATTTGGCTGTTGCCTCCGAGGGGTCTTTTGGTCCTCATCCTTCTGCTTATTTTGCAACAGCAGACGATGAACTTGTCGTTTTGCTAGATAGAGAAAATCAACTTGAGATTATCGGTCGTTCTGTAAGTTTTAAAACGAATTTTTCGGGTTCATCTATTGCTACTGAGCAAGAACTTTGGGATTTTGCTGCTGAAGCTAAATTTCCGACTCATGGACTAATACTAAGACCGAGTCAGCATAGTACCGAAGATATGCTCAAAGGAATTGTTTCTCCTAATGTTTTATTAGAACAGTTTCGTTACCTAAAAAATAAGCATCAAGAAGTATTTGTCGAGACCGATATGAGAGCCTTGTACAATCCTACTCGAATGGAGATCATAAGTATGGCAACAAAGCAGTTAGTACAGCACGTACGGTCCTTGTGTCCAGCATGTCAAACTCCTGGATTTACCATTACAGATGTCAAAACAGGTTTACCTTGTTCATGGTGTGGAAGTGCTACTTCATCTGTGTTGAGTCATATCTACAGTTGTAAAAAATGTGGTTTTGCCAAAGAACAATTCTACCCTAACCATAAAAAAACCGAAGATCCTGGTTTTTGTAATTATTGTAATCCTTAAAAGAATGAGTGATAATGCAGATTTAACAAAAGCAATACAATTGCTACAAAAGGAATCAGTAGTAGCTATTCCTACTGAAACCGTTTATGGCTTGGCTGGAAACATATATAGTGAAAAAGCCATCCGAAGTATTTTTGAGTTAAAGAATCGCCCGATGTACAATCCCTTGATTGTTCATTTGAAATCGTATACCGAATTAGAAAAAGTTGCTGCTAATATACCAGATAAAGCGAGATTGCTAGCTGAAAATTTCTGGCCTGGACCATTAACATTAGTTCTTAAAAAACAAAATAGTATTTCTGATTTGATTACTGCTGGTAAGGATACTGTTGCGGTTCGTGTGCCCAATCATCCTGTAGCGCTGGCACTTTTACATCAGTTAGATTTTCCCTTAGCTGCTCCAAGTGCGAATCCTTTTGGTTCAATCAGCCCTACCACAGCAGCACATGTTGCGAATTATTTTGATTCGAGTTTAGTTCATGTTGTAGATGGAGGAGCATGTTTGCAAGGTATTGAGTCTACGATTGTTGGATTTGAAGAAGACCAAGCTGTTTTGTATCGAGCTGGTGCAACATCAATAACGGCTATTGAAGCAATAGTTGGGCCTATAAAAGTTTTCACTAAAGATGATGCAGCACCTATGGCACCGGGGATGTTATCCAAGCATTATGCGCCATCCACTAGAACCATTTTTACAGAAGATGTTGAAAAAACATTGGCAACAATCACTGAAAAAAGAGTAGGAGTGGTGTCTTTCTGCAAAGAATATAAGCACCCAGCTATTCATTATCAAAAAATTTTGTCAAGCAATGCTAGTTTAGAAGAAGCTGCCAGTAGATTGTATGCAACACTTCATGAAATGGATACTCAGCCTATTGATGTTATTATAGTCGAAAAAGTTCCTAACGAAGGTATTGGGGTAGCCATCAACGACAAGTTGTTAAGAGCCTCAGCAGTATAAATTAAAAAAAAACAAAACCTATGAATTTAGACTTATTAATTGAAAATGTTACCAATCCAGCATTGCTTTTCTTTTTACTCGGAATTATTGCCGTTTACTTAAAAAGTGACTTAGAAATTCCAAATAATACCTCAAAGTTTATTTCTCTTTACCTTTTGTTTTCTATTGGGTTTAAAGGTGGGCAGGAGTTGGCGCATAGCGAAATCAATATTGATATATTCTGGTCCATTGTATTTGGAATGGCAGTTTCTGTTTTGATACCCTTATACACTTTTTTCATCTTAAAGAAAAAATTTAGCATAGACAATTCAGGCGCTATTGCTGCGGCCTATGGCTCTGTGAGTGCGGTTACTTTTGTGACGGCGATTTCTTTTTTAGAGATGCAAGGTCATAGTTTTAGTGGACATATGGTCGCGGTTATGGCACTTATGGAAGCTCCAGCAATTATTGTGGGTGTAATCTTAATCAGAATGTATAGTAAAAAAAGCGCTACTGAACAGCCATCTAAATTATCTGAGGTTATTAAACATTCATTTACGAATGGAAGCGTATTGTTAATTATAGGTAGTTTAATAATTGGTTTGCTGGCTAGTGATAAAGCAGCTTTAGGAATCAAGCCTTTTACAACAGATATTTTTAAAGGTTTTTTAGCAATATTCTTACTTGATATGGGAATTGTAAGTGGTAGAAAACTAGGTGACTTCTTTAAAAGTGGTTGGTTCAGCTTTTTCTTTGCCATCATTATTCCTTTGATTAATGGTTGTATTGTTGCTTACCTGAGTCAATATGTTACAACAGATATGGGGAATCGCTTTATTTTTGCTGTATTAGCTTCTAGTGCGTCTTATATCGCCGTTCCAGCTGCAATGAAAATTGCTGTACCTAAGGCAAATCCAGGGATTTTTCTGCCAATGGCTTTAGCAGTCACATTCCCTTTCAATATAACATTCGGGATGCCCATTTATTTGTCAATCGTATTAGCAGGATAGTCTTTAGATTTTTCCTTATGCGTTAAATCACTGAGATGTAATCGTAAGGCGCCTACGGATATATTGATTTCCCAAAATGATAATCCTAATGAAACTAGTAAAGCCAAGAGGCTAAATCCAAATAAGTAAATCCCAGCGATTTGTTGGTTAAGATACAGCAAAAGCATGGCAAAAACAGATAAAAATAAACTCATTACGCCTGCCATTTGCATGTACCGAATTAGCGTTAACCTCAAATTAAGATTTTTGATTTCTAACAAAATCATGCTGTTCTCTTTCTCTTTGTAGGCTTTTTTTAACCCACGTATAATCGTGGCCAATGTTAAAAATCGGTTGGTATAAGCCAATAAAATCAAGGAAGTTGCAGAGAATAGCAATGCTGGGGTTTCTATTTGTAAGGTCATCTTTTTTTTTACAAAGGTCGGATAACTTTGACTTGAATTCAAAAAAAAATCTTCGTTTCAGTAATTGAAACGAAGATTTTTTTTAATGAAGATTTTGAATTACATAGTTAAGTTAAAAACTAAACCATTTTCATGGGTATAGGTGAATTTGTTGTCACAATCTCCGTTTCCATAATCTATTGTGCCGTTAAGTAGATTGCCTTTTACGGTTAGTTTCCCTTTTGAAACATAATTACAGTCGTATTTTTTTAATAATGGCTCAGCAACTGTTAATGTTAAACTTGGTCCGTTTTCTTTGCTAACAGTATGATTTCCTTGAGTCATTTCGTATGTGTTGTCTGAAAGTACTAATGGAGTACCAACTCCTTCAGTTTGTTTGATGGTATGTGTTCCAGAGTTTAAGAACACCATTCCTTCTAAGTTGGTAAGTTTTCCATTGGTAATGGTTCTGCTCCATTGAGGAACATTTGGAGTTACCGTTTCATTAACATAAACTATTGTGCCTTCTACTTTTAATCCGTTCACATAATAGTTTTCACGTTCTATTTTCATTGTAGCTTTTGGAGTACTAACTAAGCCAGATAAAGTAATTTTTAATTTTCCTTTACGAGTGATGTTGTTAGTGGTGCAACCTGTTCCAAAGTCTATGGTTATTACTTTTGGAAAAACATTAGGCGTTAAGTTGTCTACAGTGATAGTTGCGCAGGTACCTACTAAAGAATTTACAGTAGATTTGTTGGTTGATTTTGATAGAGAATTTTCGAAGGTAACTTGCGTTCCCGTTTTGAAATCCAGTTCATTGATGGCGTCAATTGTTGCTGAAGCTACTACGGTGTTGGTGTCTGTAATAGTAACGGCTTCATCTTTGGTGCAAGAAGTAACCGAAAAAGCCATTGCAATTACGGATAAAAGAATTTTTTTTGCATTTTTCATACGGATAAGTTTAAGGTTTGGTTGCTTCAAAAATAGTAAAACCATTGACATAGCCATAAAAAAATGCAGAAAATAATTAACAGCTGTTTAAGTATGGGGTTTCTTGTTTTAGACTTTAGCTTTGTCAATTTTTTTATGCAAATAATCAGAATAGAAACCTGCCATTATTAAAGCGATTATGGTACTTAATCCGAAGAAGGAATTGATATAAGTCAAGGAATCTTCTGGTGTTAAAATGGCAAATGTACCATAGCCTAAGCTTCCGTAAAGAGTAGATAACAACGCAAATAAAGCGGCGATAATAGAAACTCCTCGAATTCTGAAACGGAACGTCGCCCAAAGTAATACGATGATCAATAGGTATTGGTCGTCAGCATGATCAAAAGCTACTAGAACACAGATGAAAATAGTGACTAATCCTAAAGTTAAAGCTTCTAATAAAGAAGTAGCAATGATTTTGATATGATATCGGTATAGCCAAGAAGTCAAAAATGGCGTTAGGATTATCGTTCCGATAAAGTCTCCTTGCCACCAGGTTGTCCAATTGAAAATAAAATGATTGGGAGCACTTAGCCCAAATAAAGAAATAATACTTACTCCAATTAGGGAACAGATAGCGGAATAAAACACACTTATAGCTAAAAATATAATGACACCCCATCCTGTCTTTAAAGGATAAGTTCCTTTATTTAAAATATTGATAAAATAAGCACCCAAAGCGGCGCCTAAGGTAACACCAGTAGCTACTAAAACAGCCGATGAAATGGTTGAAATTAAGGGCAACTCAAGCATTTTGCTAGTGTCCCAAAACGAAAACATATTGGCGACTACTGAGCCAATCCAAATACCGATTAACGTTTTTCTACCCATAATTAAAACCGAAGCTAATGCAAAACCTGCTGCGGTATAGATTGGTGCAATATTATCAGGAGTGACGGTGATTTGATAGCTAATAAAAGCAAGTGCATTATAAATAAATGCGACTAAGAAAATCTTTATCGGGGTCGATTTTAAGAAGGAAGGAAGAAAATAGTCGTTAGTTGCTTGTCTATACATGATGGAATACCTTTGGAATTTCTCAATAAAAATACACAAAATTTTATGATTCGGTTAAACAGTTGTAAAAGTTCTATTTTTTCTCAGTAGAAAGCAAAAAAAAACCTGCAAATTATGATTTGCAGGTTTTGGATTGAGGTAAAAAAAATTATTTAATCATTTCAAAACTTCTTTTTACAAAGGCAGTCAAAGCTTCTCCCTTTAGTAAGTTTTGAGATAGTTTCGCCAAATCTAAAGCTTGTTTTACCAAGTTTTCTTGAACCGTTTTGTCTTCGTTGTTCAAGATACTAGTAGCCAAATCTGAATTGGTGTTCACCACTAAGTTGTACATTTCTGGGAAATTACCCATTCCAAACATTCCGCCACCACCGGTTTGACTCATTTCTTTCATACGACGCATGAATTCAGGTTGTGTGATGATGAAGGGTGCTGCACTACTATCTAATGCCTCTAACTGAACGGTATAAGTTTGTTTAGGGACAATGTTTTCCACTACTGATTTTAGACTTTCTTGCTCCTCAGTAGAAAGTTTAGAAATTGCCGTTTCTTCTTTTTTGATTAAATTATCAATGTGGTCAGAGTCAACACGAACAAAAGTTAGTCCGCTATTGTCTGATTCTAATTTTTGAATTAAGTGAGGAATGATTGGAGAATCTAGCAACAATACTTGATAGCCTTTATCTTTTGCAATTTCTATGTAAGAGTGTTGTGCTTCTTTATTTCCAGCATACAATACTACCAATTTACCATCTTTATCTGTTTGGTTTTCCTTGATAGCCTCTTTCAATTCATCAAGTGTAAAGTATTTATCGTCTACTGTTGGATACAATACGAAGGCTCCTGCTTTTTCATAGAATTTGTCTTCAGAAAGCATTCCGTATTCTAACACTATTTTGATATCGTTCCATTTGGCTTCAAAATCAGCTCTGTTTTCGTTGAATAATGATTTCAACTTATCGGCAACTTTACGAGTGATGTAGTTCGAAATTTTCTTCACAGCACCATCAGCTTGTAATCCAGAACGTGAAACGTTCAACGGAATGTCTGGAGAATCTACTACCCCGCGAAGCATCATCAAGAATTCAGGAACGATCCCTTCTACGTTATCAGTTACAAAAACTTGGTTCTGGAACAATTGAATTTTATCTCTTTGGATTTGTAAATCGGCACCTAATTTAGGGAAGTATAAAATTCCAGTTAAGTTGAAAGGGTAATCAACATTTAAGTGAATATGAAACAACGGTTCTTCAAACTGCATTGGATACAATTCACGATAGAAGTTTTTGTAATCTTCATCTTTTAAATCCGTAGGTTGTTTCGTCCAAGCAGGATTTGGGTTGTTGATGATGTTGTCAACCTCAATAGTCTCAGGTTTGTAGTCTTCTGGAGCATCTTCAGGTTTAGGAAGTGTTTCTTTTTTTGTTCCAAACTTAATTGGAATAGGCATGAACTTGTTGTATTTGTTCAACAACTCTCTGATTTTGCTTTCTTCCAAAAACTCTAAAGAATCTTCTGCAACGTGCAACACGATTTCGGTACCGCGATCGGTTTTGTCAAAAGGTTCTAATGAAAATTCTGGGCTACCGTCACAAGTCCAGTGAGCGGCTGGTTCGTCTTTATACGATTTAGTAAAGATTTCTACTTTTTCAGCCACCATGAAAGCAGAGTAAAATCCTAAACCAAAATGACCAATAATACCGGAGTCTTTAGCTGAATCTTTGTATTTGTCTAGGAATTCTTCGGCACCAGAAAAAGCGACTTGGTTGATGTATTTTTCAACTTCATCAGCAGTCATACCAATTCCTTGGTCAATGATGTGGATTTTTTTTCCTTCTTTGTCTATTTTAACTTCAAGGATTGGATTGCCATATTCTACTTTAGCTTCTCCTATGCTAGTAAGGTGTTTTAATTTTAAAGTAGCGTCGGTTCCATTAGAAATCAATTCACGTAAGAAAATTTCGTGATCACTGTATAAAAACTTTTTGATTAGAGGAAAGATGTTTTCTACCGAAACATTAATTTTACCTGTTGTCATAATTATAATACTATTTTAAGTTGAATTTGATGCAAACCTCGCTTCAAATAGAATACCATTTGACTAGAAAATGACAAAATGTCGCAATCGTTGTTTTTTTCTAAAAAAAACAGTTGAATTCGTGTTAAAGCAACTTTTTGCGTTGTATCTTTGTTAATCTATTAATTTTAAACTAGTTATAGTTATGAGGAAATTTATTCTATTGGGTACCTTTGTTTTTTTGCTATTTGCATGTAAATCAAGTGCCCCAGCAGTTGCCCCCACAGCTCCCGTTGCAGCAACCAAATTGGATAAAAAATCACAAGTTGCCATCAAAGGAAATTGGCAAATTACAGATGTTACCTATCCTGGTTCTGAGTATTTTAAAGTAAATTCATTCAACATTGCAGATTCTAAATGCTTTATAGGTAGTACTTGGAATTTTATTTCCAATAACAATAAAGGCAGTATGGCATTAGCTGGAGCTGGATGTACCTCGTTCTCTTCCCCCATCGTTTGGAGTATCAACAAAGAAGGTATGTTTGTCCTGAAGATTGTTGAGGCAGGTGTAAAGTCCAAAACCGTACAATCCGGATTTTTATTGAAAGTTGCTAATCAAACCGAGACTAGCTTTGAACTAATCGATAAAATTGATGTTGCGGGACAACAGAAGGATATTGTGTATTATTTTAAAAAAACTAATTAATTTATAACTCATGAAAAAAATCACGATACTAAGTCTAACTGCTGTTTTTTTATTTAGCAGTTTTTTTACAGCTTGTAACTCAGTAAAAAATGCCAATAATACCCAAAAAGGAGCGGGAATTGGCGTAGCCGCTGGTGCATTAATAGGAGGAATCCTTGGTAACAATTTAGGTAAAGGAGGAAATGCAGCATTAGGAGCGGCGATTGGAGCGGCTATCGGCGGTGGAGCAGGAGCCTTGATTGGAAACAAAATGGACAAGCAAGCTCGCGAAATCAGTCAAGCTTTACCGGGAGCAGATGTGCAACGCGTTGGGGAAGGTATCCATTTGACATTGAATGAAAATGCCGTGCGTTTTGATTTGAACAAATCGAGTTTAACTCCTCAAGCACAAGCCAATCTAGATAAACTGATTCCAGTTTTTAAAGAATATGGCGATACAAACATCGAAATTTTTGGGTACACAGATAGTTCTGGAAAACCAGAGTACAATTTGACCCTTTCTGAAAAAAGAGCCGAATCCGTAAAAACTTATTTGATTGGAAAAGGATTGGATGCCAGTCGATTTAAAACTTCAGGTTTTGGAATTGCAGATCCAATTGCTCCAAATGATACTCCAGAAGGTATGGCCAAAAACCGTAGAGTAGAATTTGCGATTACCGCCAATGCCAAAATGATTCAAGACGCCAAAAATGGTCAATAATTCGATTTAGAAAAGAAAACGAAAAAGCTGTTTCTTTGGAGACAGCTTTTTTTTATATAAAATAAAATTTTCAACAGCTTATTTTTTTTAAAGCCACTATCTTTGTTTTTTATTAATGATACAATAAATAATGCTTGAAGTTCAAAATATTTCCTTCGCTTACACAGACAAAGCGATTATTCAGAATGTTGATTTTACCGTAGAAAAAGGGCAAAATATTGCACTAATCGGCGAGAGCGGTTGTGGCAAAAGTACTTTGTTGAAACTCATCTATGGTATCTATGATTTAAATGAAGGAAAAATTTTCTTTAATAAGACACGCGTTTTAGGACCCAAATACAATTTGATTCCGGGTATGCCCTTTATGAAATATCTTGCACAAGATTTTGATTTGATGCCCTACGAAACGGTTGCTGAGAATGTAGGTAAGTTCTTGTCTAACGGTTTTATGCCTTTAAAGAAATTGCGCATTCAAGAATTACTCGAGATGGTCGAGATGGAGGATTATGCCAAAGTACGCGCCAAAGATTTGAGTGGAGGGCAACAACAACGCGTTGCATTGGCCAAGGTTTTGGCCGTAGAACCTCAGGTGTTGTTGTTAGATGAACCATTTAGTCATATTGATAATTTTAGAAAAAATGCCTTACGTCGTAATTTATTTGCTTACCTGAAGAAAAAAGAAATTACATGCATTATTGCTACTCATGACAGTACAGATGCTTTATCTTTTTCTGATGAAACAATTGTATTGCAACAGGGAAGAATAATTGAAAAAGCACCATCTGCGGAAGTCTATCAATTTCCGATTAACAAATATGTAGCTTCTTTATTTGGTGAAGTCAACGAATTGAGAATGTCGCAATTAATGCCTATTGAAGGAGAAGATGAAATGGTATTACTGTATCCGCATCAATTAAAGGTATCACCAGTTGGTACAGTGAAAGCCGTAGTGAAACAATCTTATTTTAAAGGAAGTCGTTTTCTAATTAAAGCCGCTTTTGATAGAAAAGCCATTTTCTTTGAACACGAAACTGCATTAGAATTGAATCAAGAAGTACTATTGAAGATCATGTAACTTCCAAAGTAAATATAAAAAAAGAGACAACTTTTCAGGTTGTCTCTTTTTTTTGCACCAAATTGAATTTATGTATTTTGCACTTTGGTTGAAATTATTTTTTTTACCACATAGAAACATAGAATTTATAGCTTTATTAAAGAAAAAAAAGACGTTTTACTGTTCACATAGATATTCTATGTGTAAAATAGTGCTATTTCTATTTTTTCTTTGGCTAGTTATCATTAATTTATGATTCTATGTGGTTATTTTTTTATTTTAAGTTCGTCAAAAGCCTTAGTTTTTCAAGTATTTTTCTAAGAATTGATCTTGTTCCCAAAGTAAGTGCAAGATGTTTTCTTTGGCGGCATAGCCATGACTTTCTTTAGGCAAAATTACCATACGTGCAGGGCCACCCAATCCTTTTATGGCTTGGAAATAGCGTTCTGTTTGCAAAGTAAAAGTACCTGGATTATTATCAGCTTCTCCGTGCACTAATAGTAAAGGAGTTTTCATTTTATCTGCATGCATAAAAGGCGACATGGTATTGTATACCTCAGGGGTTTCCCAATAATTACGTTGTTCGCTTTGGAAACCAAAAGGCGTTAAAGTTCTGTTGTAAGCGCCACTTCGAGCAATCCCACAAGCAAAAAGATTGGAATGTGTCAATAAATTAGCCGTCATGAAAGCACCGTAGGAGTGACCACCCACAGCGACTTTTTTTCTGTTGATATAACCCAAAGCATCTACTGCGTTGATAGCAGCTTCGGCATTGTCTACTAGTTGGGAAATAAAGTTGTCGTTAGGTTCGGTTTTGCCTTCTCCAATGATTGGGAATGAAGCGTCGTCTAAAACCACATAGCCTTTGGTTACCCAATACACAAACGAACCATAGTTAGGAAAGGTAAATTCGTTAGGATTTTGAGTACTTTGTCCTGCGCTGTTTTTGTCTTTGTATTCGGCAGGGTAGGCCCAAATTAGTAACGGCAATTTTTCTTTTTTGGCTTTGTCATAACCTACAGGTAAGTACAAAGTTCCAGATAATTCAACACCATCTTTACGTTTGTACTTGATTACTTCTTTGCTCACATTTTTAATGCTTTCAAATGGATTTTTGAAATCGGTGATAGGGGTGAGTTTGTCTTTTTGGTTGATGTTTCTAAAGTAGTAATTTGGGTAATCGTTTTTGGATTGAATTTGTACCAAAACCGTTCCTTTTTTGAAATCCTCTACTTCAATCAAATCTTCTTTTTTGTCTTTGTAAGTTGAGGTATACAAACGTTTGCTTTGTAACGTTTTTAAATTCAATTCGTCAATGAACGGAAATTGTCCTTCTTTGGTGTACCCATCTCCAATACGGAAAGCTTTGTCGTTTTCGATAGCCAAAACATAGCGGTTGTATTGGTTTTTTCTAGTTTCAAAATTACCTGGGTCAGCATAAACGTCTTGTGAGTTTCTGTCGGTAATTACTTTTGGCTGTTGTGACGGATTCGATGGATTGATCAAGTAAGTTTTGGTATTTCTGGTGTCATACCATTCATCCGATACGATGGCAACGTTGTCATTCCCCCAAGTAATATCACTAAAACGTTGAGGTGTTTTAACTAACGAAGTTGGATTGGCTGTAAAAGGAGCTTCCCATAAAAACATTTCGTCTCTAAAGGCAACTTTATTTGCTGGATCTCCTTCGTCTAAGGCTTGAACAAAAGCCAAAGTAGCTGGTTTGTCGTTTCTCCACATCAGGGATCTTTTTCCTTTTTGAACCGCCATAAATCCTTTTGGCATAATTTCGGTCAAAGGAGTTTCGTTTACGACTTTTACTTCCCTTCCGCTTTTGTCGTACACTACAGATTTCATTGGGAAACGATTCAAAGGTACGATATAAGAAAACGGCTTTTGAATCGTAGTAATCATAACATAATTCCCATCAGGAGATAAACTCTGACCAGCAAACATATCTGCCGATTTGAATAGGGTTTTGTTACCACTTAAGGTGATTTTGTATAATTCAGAAGTGATGATATTTTCAAAATTGATCTCGTCATTTTTGTTTTTTAACATATCTGGATAGGTTCTATTTTGGGATTTTGCACCACTAGTATTCGAGATAATTGGTCCAGTTGGCAAATCTTTTTTGGCATCTAATAAAGGCTTTCTGTTGCTTGGCAATAGTTTGACCAATACTGTTTCGTTGTCACCAAACCAGCTAAACGGAGTGCCTAAGTTGGCATTCAAATTCGCCTCGGTTAATTTTTTGGCTTGTGCCGAAGCGACATCAATTACCCAAAGCTCTACACCATTGGCAGCAGTGTTCGTAAACAAAATTTTAGTGTCGTTCGGCGACCATGATAAATTGCTAATTTTAGCATTTGCTGGTAATCCCGCCACTTGAACTTCATTTTTGTCTTTTATTTTTCGAAGTTTTAAGTTGTTGATATAGGTTACCGTACTCGAAATGTTGGTAATGGGATTAATACGCAACCCACCCAAACGCAATTCTTCTTGGTTGAGTTCGTCGAGCGTTTTGTAGGTGTTTCTGTAGGAAAGGAGTAAATACTCTTTTTTGGTGTCCATCGAAACCGAAGGCGCTCGTTCGTAATCGGCTAAATCTAAAATAGATTTAGACGGTTTTTGGTAGCTTAGGTTTTCTTGTGCCAACATCGAAAAACCAAATCCCAGCAAGAGGAGTGTGAGTTTTAACTTCATGAAGTATTGATTTAGTTATTAGAATTAGTATGTGATAAAATTAGACTGATTTTTTAAAAATATGTTACATCCATTACCGAGTTAATTTTTTTGAAATCATAAAGTCAAGTCTTTCAAATGGATTTATTTTTTTGTAAAAGAAAGATTCGGTGTCTAGGTACCTTTGTTATTTTAGCAATTTTTGAATAGACATAGTTTTTGCCTTTTTTTTATTACAAACAAGTGATATTACAAGAAGTCTATGGGCTTGTTTTGGGTGTAAAAATGATTATATCAAAAAAATGACTAAATTGTGAGCTGTCTTTTTAAAAGATGTTTAATTTTGCCAATCAATTTTTAATGAAAAACAAATACTTATGTATCACTCTAGAATAGCAGGATTAGGATTTTATGTTCCTTCGAATGTGGTAACAAATGATGATTTATCTAAAATAATGGATACCAATGATGAATGGATTCAAGAACGCACCGGAATTAAGGAACGTCGCCACATCATTAAAGGAGAAGACACAACAACGAGTATGGGAGTTAAAGCCGCCAAAATTGCTATTGAGCGAGCAGGTATTGCCAAAGAAGATATAGACTTTGTTGTTTTTGCTACTTTGAGTCCCGATTATTATTTTCCAGGACCAGGAGTTTTGGTGCAACGCGATTTGGGTTTAAAAACTGTTGGCGCTATTGATATTAGAAATCAATGTTCAGGTTTTGTATACGGATTGTCTGTGGCTGATCAATACATCAAAACTGGAATGTACAAAAACGTTTTGGTGATTGGATCTGAGGTGCATTCTTCAGGATTGGATATGACAACTCGAGGTCGTGGTGTATCTGTGATTTTTGGTGATGGAGCAGGAGCAGCTGTTTTGTCAAGAGAAGAAGATTTGACCAAAGGAATTTTGTCTACGCATTTGCATTCAGAAGGGCAACATGCTGAGGAATTATCACTTATCGCACCGGGAATGGGTGGTCGTTGGGTAAATGATATTTTGGCCGATAATGACCCGAATGACGAAAGTTATTTTCCTTATATGAACGGGCAATTTGTATTCAAAAATGCAGTAGTTCGTTTTGCTGAGGTAATCAACGAAGGCTTACAAGCGAATAATTTAGAAGTTTCAGATATTGACATGTTGATTCCACATCAAGCGAATTTGAGAATTTCTCAGTTCATTCAGAACAAATTCAAATTGAGTGATGATCAAGTATTCAATAATATTCAAAAATACGGAAACACAACTGCGGCCTCTGTGCCAATCGCCTTGACTGAAGCTTGGGAACAAGGAAAAATCAAAGTAGGTGATACCGTTGTTTTAGCTGCTTTTGGTAGTGGATTTACTTGGGCAAGCGCGATTATCAAATGGTAAATTAAATAGCATACAAACCATACGAAAAGGTCTAGAGCAAATGTTCTGGACCTTTTTTTTGTTAATTAGCATTGACTCCTGTAAGTTCGAGAGTTTTTATTGTTTTTAGTGAATTCAAAAGACTTTAATGGATTATGAATAGTTAGTGATTGATTTTTTCTATATTTGGAAGTATGGAAGAAACAAACTTATGCATTATTGCAGTAATCAACTTATGATTCTTGATGAAAAAAAGTTTACTGAATTAAAAAAATATTATGACTACTGAAACTAAAATAGAGCGAAGAAATAAAATTCTAAAGGGACTTGAAAAAGCCTATGATAAAATGCTTGATTTTAAAAAAGAGCGTAAAAGTGAGCTTGTAATTATCAGAGACAATAAAATAGTGAAGATAAAATTATAAGATAGTTAAAGCACTATTCTTGAAAGTTACTAAGTTTTTTCCTTTTTTTAATTTTTTTGATTATTAGTGTTTTGTTATAGGTTTGGGATTGCATTTATTTCCCTAATTTGGTCACAACCAAAAAAACAGTATCATGACCAACCGTCGCCAATTTTTAAAAACTGCCTCAATTGCATCAGCTGCTGTGGTTTTACCTTCGTTTGCAGCTACTTCAGAAGAAACACCTATTCCAACCCCTTCCAAAATCCGAAAACCTATAGTACTGTCCACTTGGCGTTTTGGTCTTCAAGCCAATACCGCTGCTTGGGAAGTCCTCAAAAATAGTGGCAAAGCCTTAGACGCAGTGGAAGCAGGAGTGAAAGTTCCTGAAGGCGATCCCAACGAACGCAGCGTAGGTTACGGTGGCCGACCAGATCGCGACGGACGTGTTACGCTCGACGCTTGCATTATGGACGAAAAAGCCAATATTGGTGCCGTGGGTTGTTTGGAACACATCAAGCATCCTATTTCGGTGGCGCGTGCCGTTATGGAAAAAACGCCTCATGTGATGTTGGTAGGCGATGGTGCTTTGCAGTTTGCCCTTTCACAAGGATTTACCAAAGAAAATTTATTGGTCGAAGCCAGCGAAAAAGAGTGGAAAGAATGGCTCAAAACCAGCGAGTACAAACCCATTGCCAATATCGAAAACCACGATACCATTGGAATGATTGCCTTAGACAGTCACGGAGATTTGTCTGGCGCTTGTACCACTAGCGGTATGGCGTTCAAGATGCACGGTCGTTTGGGCGATTCGCCCATTATTGGAGCAGGTTTGTATGTCGATAACGAAATTGGAGCCGCTACCGCCACAGGACACGGCGAAGAAGTCGTGCGTATTTCGGGTTGTCATTTGGTGGTCGAGTTGATGCGACAAGGAAAATCCCCTCAGAAAGCCTGCGAAGAAGCCGTGGCGCGCATTGTAAAACTCACCCAAAACCGTGGCAAAAACCTCAAAGACATACAAGTTGGATTTATTGCTTTGAACAAGCAAGGCGAGTATGGCTCGTATTGTATTCAAGGGGGATTCAATTATGCGGTGCACGATGCTTCGGGCAACCAACTCATCGATGCGAACTACTTTTTAAAATAACTTAGGCTTGAATTTAAACTTAAAAAATAACCACATAGAAACATAGATTAAATGTAAAGCGTTAGAGCAAATAAGAAATAGCACTATTTTCCACATAGAATAGCTATGTGAATAGTAAAACGTCTTCCTTTTTCTTTAAAGACTATAAACTTCTATGTTTTTGCCTGCACTGAGGTATCGAAGTGTGGTAAAAAAATGATGCAACTAATACCTTCAAGTTTATATTCAAACTCATTTTAATCTACCCAATACAAAAAAATGAACCAATTAGAAATCGCCTGTTTTAGCCTAGACGCCATTGCCATCGCCCAAGAAAATGGCGCCGACAGAATCGAATTGTGTCTCGACCGAGCCGCTGGTGGTATTACACCTCCCGCCGAAATGGTACAAGCCGCATGTGCCCTGACCACCGTAGCGCTCAACGTGATGATTCGCCCACGCGAAGGCGATTTTGTCTACACCGAAACCGAGTTCCAAGCGATGAAAAACAGTATTACCGCTTTCAAAAATCTTGGCGTCGATGGATTTGTGTTTGGGATACTCCATCCTGACGGCAGCATTCATTCCGAGGCCAACGCGGCTTTGGTGCACTTGGCGCATCCGTTGCCTTGCACCTTTCACCGCGCTTTCGATGGCATCGCTAATCCGCTGCAAGGGTTAGAAACGTTAGTGGCTTGTGGCTTCAAAACCGTCCTCACCTCTGGAGTGCGCACCAATGTGACCGAAGGCGCTGACCTCCTACAACAATTGGTCGCTCACGCCGGTGACCGCATTACGGTGATGCCCGGAGGCGGATTGCGCTCGAGCAATGCCCACTGGCTGAGCCAAACCACCCGAGCCGTGTACTATCACTCCGCCGCGATTACCGACCACAGCGAACTTCCCAATCCCACCGAAGTCGCCCAGCTAAAACAACAATTGAATACCTTTTAAAATTATATTTTGGGCATGTCCCCGAGGCACACGACCCTACATAACCACAAATCCCTGCTCCTCGGGGTCGGGCTGTACGCTATATCTCTTGGGGCGAACCCCGCCCCAAGAGGATGCCGCTTCCATCCCTCATGCGGGCAAGTCGGCAATTATTAGTGCTCAGAAAGCAGTAAGCAATGGTCAAATTTTGTAAGAAGATTTCAGAAAATTTTTATAAGTTTCGCTGAAAAAAGGATATATTTGAAGAAATGAAGTTTGATGAGAATTATAACTACCGCTTTAATTTTGGGTTGATAGAGATAATTATGACAGAATTATTAAAAGTTAGCAAACATCTTAATCCGTAAATAAATGACACTTAACATACCAGACAAAGTATATAAATTAGTAATATTATTAGGTTTAATATTGATTGGATATTCAGAATATAAAAGTAACATAAATGAAAAATTAGACACTGTAAAACAAGAAAAATACTTTGTATACCAAGATTCATTAATGGTTAGTACTTTAAAGTCAAATAATTATTTAAATAATCTTCAAAATGAAACAGAATTGTTATCAAAACAATATAAAAAAGATAGTAATTTAAATAAGAAAGATTCCTTATTAACAATAATTGTTTCTATTAACAATAATAGAAAAGAGTTAATTGTAAACAAGAAATTGAAAGCTCAATGGGAGATTTATTCAAACAACGAATTTAATATTAAACTTTTGAGAGAAAAGCTTAGAATTCTAAAATTTGAAATGGATTCAGAAGATAAAATTAGAGAAAGCCATTACAAATTAAATAAAACCCTTATGGATTTGGGCGTAATGTTTTTTCTGATAGGACTATTTATGTGGATTGCAGATGAATTTTTTAATGATAGACGATTAATCGAAAAGCAGAATGAAAAGGTCTACAAAAATTGTCAAAGTTGTGGAAAAAAATTCTCCTCAATAAGGAATTATGGATTGAATTATGATAAAAGTTTTAATTATTCATTTTGTAAAGAATGCTTTACAGATGGAGAGTTTACAAACTCAAATTTAACGAAAGAAGATTTTTTTAATCAAGTGAAAGAAACGCTTAAAACTAAAAGTTGGTTGAAAAGAAAATTGGTACTCAATAGCCTCTGTTTTCTTGAACGTTGGAAAGAGGAAGAATATTAAAAAATAAAGATTTTCAAAAAATTACTTCGCTAGCGTGAGCGTCCCGCTCTTGCCCATAACGATGTCTCATCCTTAAATAAGTCCATATAATTATAATAATCCTTTTATTTAGATTTCAACACAAAATGAAGTATTTGTTTTTCCCTTTACGTGCTATTGTTGCATTCGTTTTTATTCTTTTTTCTTTTTCATCCCAAGCGCAATTACAGCCTGGGAACTATCTTACTGCTGCGGTGGGTATTGGTTATAGCTTTCCTGATTCAGATATCGATGTTAGTGGTTCTGGGTTTTATGCTCAAGGTGAGTATGTGCACAATATAACCAAATGGTTCGGAATTCGTCCTTATGCAGGTCTTGTTATTACCTCTCCAGATGACAACAAAAACCAACAATTCCCAGAAGATTTTCAGGTTACTACAAAGGCCTTTTTTCTAGGAGGAAAAGCCCGTGTTGCAGCACCAATTCCGTGGGTTGCTCCTTATTTTGAGGTGGGTATTGGAGCTTCGATGGGTTCATTTAAAACAATTACAACAGAATTCAATATTAAAAAAAGCGGCGTTTTGATGCATGTGCCTTTAAGTTTTGGTTTGGCTCTTGGTCGTAATCATAATTTTGATGTTGGATTTACGTATTATTATCACAATGCTGCTGAGCAATTTAATGGTGCTTTTGCTGTTGGATATTCTTTTCCTTTAGAGTGACTTTTTTGAGATAGTAGTGCTACTTTAGAGTTAATATATAGTTGTAATAACGAACATTTTTACTGATGAAATATTTAATTATAAGATCGATCGTACTCATGATTTTTTTAAACTTTTTTGTTTGTAAAGCTCAAAATGAAGACGATCCTTATTGGAAGTTTGATAAAGACAAGCATTTTCGACCTCAACTTGAAAAGGGAGATTTTTTTAAGTTAAAAGGATATGATTTTGGCTGGTTTGTATTTGAACCCATATCTAAATTTTTAAAGGATAAAAATCAAGAAGTTCAACTTGTTCAGTCTTTGTCTTTTGGACAAAAAGCACTTTACTTCTGGCTTAATTTCGATTCTCTTGTTGCAAATGGAGGGTTTTCTCTATTTTATGAAAATGATAATTCAAAGTATGTTCCGGCAATTATTAAAGGTCTAGAATATGTTGGAGCACCAGAGGCGGCAAGTCTTGTGAAAAAATCATTTATAATATATAACAAAAACAAAAAACAAGTAGATAAAAAGCAGGATACTGATTTGTTAGATATTGATTTTAGTGATGATTTTGATGAAATGTCTTTGTTGGATGAAGAATATATGCGAATTAATGAAAAGACGATGACTATAATTGAAAATTACATTCGTAAAAATTCAAATGAAATATGTCTTGATGAAAATGGTAATGAGTTTGATGTAAATTTTAAAGGATTTCAAAAGACATTTTATCCCAATAAAAATATTAAAGCAGAATTTACTCTCGAACAAGGTTTGATAAATGGGAAATTCAGGTCTTTTTATGAAAATGGTAATCCAAAAGAAATAATAGTATACAATAATGGAAAGCAAACTGGTGAGCGTAAAGAATTTTATGAAAATGGAAAATTTAAATATGATGTTTCAATAGATGAAAAGAAAAATTTAGCAATTCATAAATGGTATTATGAGAATGGAAAAGAAAAAAAACTTGAAACAAGACTACTCAATAAAGACGAAAGGTTTGGAGAGTATAAAGAATGGTACGAAAACGGGAAGCTTGCTGTAATTGGATCATATAAATCAGGACGCGATGGACAATGGCTTGAATTTTATAAAAATGGTGGAAGGAAAATTACAGCTACCTATACTGTTGGAGATTACAAATTAATTAATTGTTGGAGCGAAAAAGGTGAACAGACACTTACAAATGGAACTGGATTGTATATTTATGAAATTTTAACGTTCGATAATAAAGTTGAAAGGCACGAGGAACAGTATAAAAATTATAAAAGACACGGCAAGCAAAAAATCTATACTAATGGAATTCTGACTTTCTATCAAGAAATGGAAAACGGAAAGCATAACGGAATTACTAGAAGATATTATTTAAATGGGAATTTAAGGGATGAAACTATTTATGAAAATGATAAGGAGATTTCTTCATTCAAAAGATCAAAATTTCAAAACCCAAAAGTGAGCACAACTATTGTATCAAAGTTATGTTCGGAATGTTATAAAAATTATGAGGATTATGTATTGCCTGATAATGCCCCTTCACCAGTAAATCATTTAATAATCGCAGAAAAATTTAAAGCAGAAACGTCGATTTTCGAGCATTATGATGATGACTATGTTTTGACTTATGGTTATTTTTTACATGTAGATGAAAAAGGAGCGATAGCTGAGATAAATTTTGCTGTAGCTGATAATGGGTGGTTGGATGAGCAAGTTAAGAGAAGCATGTCTGAATTGATATTTGAACCAGCATTGAAAAATGGAAAGCCTGTAAAAAGCATACATTATGTTCAGTATAAATTAAAATTGACTGAATAATTTATGTCCTGCTCCCCACACTATTCTTACTTCTAAATAAATTTATTGTATATGTTGCTCGAACATCTCTAACTTCGAGCTATTTTAAAACGATTTTAGTCCGTAAAGATGATTAAAGTCTCACGACTTTTTACGATAAATATCTTTAATTGCCACTTGAAGAGGGTAAAGAAAACTACAAAATAACCATTGGGCTATTTTGTAGTTTTTGTTTTTATACAATCTGGTATTGGGTTATGAAAACAAAACGTACTCGCTTAGCCCCGATTGTAGTGGAAATCCTCTTGTGCCAGGGTTCGGCATAAGAGATTACTTCGTCAATTCGCTATCGCTCGGGTGTAGCGGAAAGCGGGACGACTCGTGTGGTACGCAAAGAAGTGCTGCTTCTGGAAAAAAAATCATCATTGGTGCCAATGCTCTCTATATCCTTAAAGTACTTTACTATTTCTACTTTTTATTTGTTTCCTCGCTTAGTACACCAACTCCAAAAAACCGACTCGTTTTTTATCGCTATTTTTGCACCCAATACTGTTGAGTAGTTGAATAGGATATGGATAAAAAGAATACGCCTTGCTGGAGCAGTTGTCCAGACTGTCTGGGGCAAGGCAAGAAAAGTCAAAGACTTCGTAAAAAAGTGCGATTGCAGTATCAGCAGTTGGTAGCCAGCCTTTCTGCTGCTGGTGAAGTGGTTTTGCCTGAAGCGCCCAAAGCGCCTTTGGTGTCTTGTTCGTTATGCGGTGGTTCGGGATTGCTTCCTTCAGAAAATTTTCCTGTAGTAGATTACGAAAACTATCCCCATATCGCCATTATTGGTGGCGGAATAGGTGGCGTGGCGTTGGCTGTGGCTTGTTTGCATCGCGGCATTCCGTTTACGCTTTTTGAAAGAGACACGCACTTTGAGGCCCGTTCGCAAGGCTATGGATTGACCTTGCAGCAAGCGAGCAAAGCCATAGAAGGTTTTGGGATTTTTTCTTTGACTGAAGGGGTGGTTTCTACACGGCATTTGGTCCACAAAACAGACGGAACAGTTGTAGGCGAGTGGGGGATGAGAAAATGGGTGCAGCCTACCGAAAAAAAATACACCAAACGTTCCAACATTCATATTGCGCGACAAGCGTTGCGTTTGGCACTCGTGGAGCAACTCGGAGGGAAGGACAACATACAATGGGGACATCAATTGCTCGATTTTGAAGAGGAAGCTTCGGGTAAAATTCAGTTGCGCTTTCAAGTTGGTGCGCAAATTAAAACAATTGCAACCGATTTGGTGGTGGGTGCCGATGGGATTCGAAGTGTCGTCCGTCAACAATTGATTGGAGAGGAAGTTACTCCTTTGCGTTATTTGGGTTGTCTTGTGATTTTAGGAATTTGTCCTTTGGATGTTCTGCCAACGCTAACTTCAGATTTGTTGGATTCGGCTACGGTTTTTCAGACGGCCAATGGTCACGAACGTATTTATATTATGCCTTTTACAGCAAATTCGGTGATGTGGCAATTGAGTTTCCCGATGGAAGAAGCCGAAGCCAAAAAACTAAGCGCACAAGGCGCACAAGCCTTAAAGGAAGAAGCGTCTCGAAGAACGCAATGGCATTCTCCTATTCCAGAAATAGTCGATGCCACGGCTGCTGCTCAGGTATCGGGTTATCCCGTATATGATAGAACTTTGTTGACCGCAGCCCAGTTTGAAAACGCTGGAAATAGCACTTTGATAGGCGATGCCGCACATCCTATGAGTCCGTTCAAAGGGCAAGGAGCGAATCAAGCCTTGTTGGATGCTTTGGCGTTGGCTCGTGGCATCACTAAAGGCTGTAAACCTTCTTCTCAATGGCGAACAGTAGGATTGCGAAAAAGTGTTTTGCTTCCATTTGAAGCTGAAATGATTGCCCGAAGTGCCATAAAAGTCAAAGACTCCGCCGCCGCCGCTGAATTTCTGCATTCGGATATCGTGCTTTATGAATCGGATGAACCGCGTGGCCGAATACTCAAACGAAAAAAGCAGTAAGATTTTGGCTTAATTTTTGGTTAAAGTGACTATAGTGTTCTTTGCTACAGCATTTTATTATTGGAAAGGAGGTTTTGGATTCCATTGCATTCTTCTCTATTTTATAAAGTTGGCTTGTAGTTAAAGTGCGATTATTAACTATAAAAACCAAAAAAGATGAAAAAAGTAGTGCTGTTATTTTGTGTGCTTGGAATTATTTCCTGCAAAAAATCTGAAGTAGCGTTTGCTGAAGCGCAACCTGAAAAAACCTCTGATTTATCGTCGTTTCCCAAACACTTACTAGGGGAATACTATAACGTAGAACAAGAAAAAGGCTTGAAAATTAGTCCGTTTCAAATCGTCAGAACGATGGTTATGAAAGATACCTTTAGCCGAAAAGATTTATCGAAATATGAACGCATTACTGAAGATACATTAACCAATTTACAGACTTCAGAAAAATACGTTATCAAAAAAATCAACGATTCTCTTTTTACAAACTATGTGTTTGTGGATACTGTTTTTACAATCAATAAGGATAATGTCTTACGCAAAATGAAAGGCTATTATTTCCTTAGTTCCAAAAGCAGCAATGATGTATGGTTGGTAAAAAAACTTTTTCTTAAAAAAGGACAATTAGGGATTAATGCTATTGCTAGCAAAGAGGATATCGCCTTGCTAGAGCAAATTACAGAAACCAAAAGAGATACAACAACGCCATTTATAGTGCAACCTACAAAAAAGCAATTTAGAGCATTTATCAGGAAAAATGGTTTCTCTGAAGGAGAGGTGTATTTGAAGAAATAGTTTGTTTTCCTTTAGTACTTCGCTAACAAAGAAGTAAAAGCTGAATAGAAGCACGAATTTCTCGAATTATTTCATCAATATATTGAGCTTGTTTGTTGACAGTCATAAATAAATTGGTGTTAATTCGTTTAATTCGTGTTTTTTTATTTAAAAAACACTTACATTTGTATCGTACACGATTTAATCGTAAAAGATAAAATAATGAAAACAACATTCTTTCAAAACAGTATGCGCATTCTTTTGGGCGCATTTATGACTTACGCAGGTGTAAGTCACTTAACATTTAACAGAACGGCATTTTTAGCACAAGTTCCCAAATGGCTTACAACAGACCCTAGTTTTATGGATTTTGTGGTGTTGTCTTCAGGGATAGTCGAAATGGCCTTGGGCTTAGCACTTATTTTTTGGGTGAGCCAAAAAATATATGTTGGAATAGCGCTTGGGATATTCTTTGTTTTGATTTTTCCTGGGAATCTTTCACAATACTATTATGGCATCGATTCTTTCGGATTGAATACCGATAACAAGCGTTTGATTCGTTTGTTTTTTCAACCCGTTTTAGTGCTTTGGGCACTTTGGTCCACTGGAGCTTTGGCTTATTTGTTGAAAAAGAGAATAGCTATTTCCCAACAGTCCTTTTATGATTTTGAAGCTGAATCCATTCAAGGCAAACGAATTCCAATGAGTGCTTATAAAGGAAAAACGGTACTCGTTGTCAACACCGCCAGTCAATGCGGATTGACGCCACAATACGAAGGTCTTGAAAAGTTGTATCAAAAATATGAGAGCCAAGGGTTGGTAATTTTGGGATTTCCTTGCAACCAATTCGGGAAGCAAGAAAAAGGAAGCGAGACAGAAATTGAGTCCTTTTGTCAAGTCAATTATGGTGTTAGTTTTCCAATGTTTTCCAAAGTTGAGGTGAATGGAAGCCAAGCGCATCCTTTGTTTGTGTATTTGAAAGCAAGTTTAGGAGGTATTTTTGGAAGTACCATAAAATGGAATTTCACTAAATTTGTCATCGATAAAAACGGACGTCCTGTACAACGTTTTGCACCGATTACAACCCCTGAAGCCATCGAAAAATACCTTCAAGAAATCCTCTAACAATGGAAAAAGATTTTAGCACGTTATATCTCGAGAACCAACTTTGTTTTCCGTTGTATGCGGCTTCGCGTTTGACCACAAAGCTGTATACTCCTTTTTTGGAAGACTTGGGGATTACGTATCCTCAGTATTTAGTGTTACTGGTTTTATGGGAAAAGAATGCACAAACTGTAACTGAAATAGGCACTCGTTTGGCTTTAGAATCCAATACGTTGACGCCTCTTTTGAAACGCCTCGAACAAAAGGAATTGCTCTCTAGGTCACGTTCTTCGAAAGATGAACGAGCGGTTTTGGTTACTTTAACAGCAAGCGGGCAAGCACTCAAAGAACAAGCCGTTTGCATTCCGCAAAAAATTATGGAATCTTTTGCCAATGCTTCTGTCAGCCAAGAGGAGCTTTTAGCTTTTCAAAAAACACTGACTAAGTTGGTGGAGTTGTTGCGTGAAGAATAGCGGTTGTATTTTCCTTACTTAAGGTAGCCTTTTATTGTTTGTTTTTAGAGCAAAAAGTTATCTAAAAAATGTCTTTTAATTCATTAGGTTGTATAATCTTTATTTTTAAAATAGTCATAAAGCAATTTAGGAGTTATTTTAATTTGTAATTTTGAAAAAAAAGATTGGAAAATGGATTTACAAACACGAAAATTAAATTTCATCCAAGACTTTCTAAAATTAGAGAGTGAGAAAACGATTGCTCAATTTGAAAAGTTACTTAGGAACACAGCTGCGAATGAGGAAGAACTGAATCCAATGACAGTAGATGAATTTCATAAAAGAATTAATAAGTCTTTGGAAGATGTTAAAAATGGTAAAGTAACAGATGCGAATGACCTTTTAACAGAAATTGAAAAATGGAGTTAAAAGTCAAGTGGACCGATTTTTCTAAGAATGAGTTGAAAAATATTTTTGAATACTACAAAGACAAAGCCAGTGTTGCTATTGCTAGAAAACTTGTCACGGGAATTGTAAATGAAACGTTGAGGTTAAAGCTTCAACCGACAATTGGACAAGAGGAAGAATTGTTGAAAAATAGTGATAAGGAGTTTCGATATATAGTTTTTAAAAATTATAAAATCATTTATTTCGTCAATAATCAACTCAATACAATTGAAGTAGTAGATGTTTTTGATACTAGACAAAATCCAATCAAAATCAAGAGAACTAAATAGTAAATGAGATTGTAACTATTGTTTTATACTTCTCATTTCAAAACAAAGAACCCCTAGAGTTGGCAGTCTCTAGGGGTTCTTTTTCTACAAGAAAATAAAAAATAAGGAAAGGATTATGGATTAAAACATACCTCCGCCTCCTTTATTGGTATTGTCGTCTCTTTGTTTGCGTTGTAAACTTTTGTTTTTTCCGCCACCAAAACCGTAGGTTACACCCAAGTATACTGTTCGGCTTTCCCAAGTAAATGCTCCAGTTTGCGGATAAGGATATTCAGCATCAAAAGCATAACGCATAGTGTTGAACATATCGTTAAAACGCACACTAATGTTCATTTTGTTGTCTAGCAAAGTATAGCGAACACCACTATCAATCTTGTACATTTCTTTGCTGTTGTTTTGCAATCCATCTACACTTCCTCTGTAGAATCCGAAAAGTAAAAAGCTCAAGCGCTTGTTGGCTTTGAAGTTAGAGTTCAATCGTCCATTGAAAGCAGATACGGTCACATTTCTTTCCAAAGGTTTGCTGGTGTTGCTAGTTGGGTCGAATTGGAAAACCACCCCCTGTTGTTTGATGCTCGAAAAATCAATAGCAGGCTGGATGTCCCACCATTTGGTGATTTTATAATTGGCAGATACTTCAAATCCAGAAGCTGTATTATTATCGAAGTTGGTGTAGGTCAAAATCTGTCTTTGTCCACTTGGGTCATTTTCATCAGGGTATAAGATACGGCTGATTTGGTCGTTGATGCTTCTTACGAATACACCTGCCGTAATACTACCTTTTTCTAAAACTTTGGTATAATTCAATTCGATCGAATTGGTAAATTGTGGACGTAATTCTGGATTTCCAAAAGAAGTTACCAATGGAGTTGCAAATTCACGAATAGGTTTGGTTTGCTCTAAACCTGGGCGGTCCACACGACGGCTATAGCTGAATTGCAAAGTATTTTTCTCATTCAAATTATAAGTCAAATAAGCAGAAGGATAAACGGTAAGGTAATCGTCATCAAAGGTGGTTTTTCCTCTGTTTAAGTTGGCAGCAACTTTATAACTTTCAAATCGAGCGCCTATTTGGTAGCTGATTTTTTTGAATTTTTGACCAAAAGTAGCATAGGCAGAATAAATATCAATATCGTACGTGTAATTCGATTGTTGATCGGCTGGAGCTACTAATGGATTTCCGGTGCTGTAGTTGTTCTCCGTTCTCGTAATTCTGGCTTCGGCACCTGCTTCAAGTGTTGACTTTTCGTCGATTGGATTAACATAATCAATATTGAACGTGCTTAGTTTTTGAGCGTCTTGGATATTGTCTTTGAAAAAAACAGTGCTGTTTGAATTGTTAGTCGTAGTTGTTTCGGTATCAAAACTCGCTCTTTGGGTTTCTTTGTAATCGTTAAAGTTAGCTTCTACATCTAGCGTGTGACCTTCTTTCTTGAAAATATGTTTGTACGCCAAGTTGTAAGTTCCTGTTTGATTGGGGCCTTCGTAAGTAGATTTTTGCAGAATTCTGTCAATCGAGCTGCCGTTGTTGTAGTCAATATCGGTATTCACTTTACCCAATCCATCTGCTTTGTTTTGGTTGGTATAAAAAGACAAGGTATTGTGATCATTGATCAAATAATCCATTCCTATTTTGTACAAATACGAATCGTTTTCATTTGAAATATCTAATCGTTGCACTAAATCTTGGTCCAATCTCGCGATTTTTCCATCGTTGAAATAAGTACCAAAGTTGCGTCCTCCGTTACCAAAGAAATTTACTTTGCCAACTTTGTAATTCATATCCAAAGATTGGTTGTATTTGGCCGTTTCACCAAAGGTAATTCCACCACTAAAACTTCCGTTAAAACCAGTATTGGCATTTTTGTGCAAGATGATATTGATGATGCCCGACATTCCTTCAGGATTGTATTTGGCACTTGGATTGGTAATCAATTCTATTTTTTTGATAGAAGTCGATGGGATTTGTTTTAGCAATTGCGCTGGGTCAATGTTGGTCGGTCTGCCGTCAATTAAGACACGCACATTTTCATTGCCACGCAACGATAGTTTTCCGTCTTGATCCACATTTACAGAAGGAATATTGTTCATAATGTCAGAGGCTGAAGCACCTGCCGTAGTCAAATCTTTTCCGACAGTGATTACTTTTCGGTCGATTTTTTGTTCAATAGTAGAGCGTTCACTTACGATGTTTACGCCTTTCAATTGAGTAGCTTCTTCTTCTAAACTAACTTTAAAAGTGGCTTCTTTTTTGTTTTCGCTTAAAATGGCTGAACCGATGTATTTTCTAAATCCGATGTATTGAATTTCGATGGTGTAGCTTTTTAAAGCCAAATTCTTAATGGTGAATTCGCCATTGTCATCAGTGTTTGCGCCCGAGATAACTTTTCCGTTGTCTTTGATTGAAACGATAGCATAAGATATCGGAGCGTTTGAAGTTTTTTCAGTGATTTTTCCGGTGATTTTCCCAGAATTTTGTGCCGTTCCTATTCCGACTACGCACAGTAGTAGAAAGGTGATTAGTTTGATTTGCATGATTGATTAATTTTGATTGATGATTTATTTAGACTACTAACCTTGCGATATGTTACAAGGAAAATTAAGAAATGTTTACTTTGAAAGACGATTATTCCCTTTTTATAGGTTTTTGAGGTTTATTTAGGTTAAACAATATTTGGTTTTAATTGGTTTTTGGTCAGTAGTTTATCATTCTAAAAGGATGTAAAATATTTTTTTTAATTGCCGTAGTAAAAAAAAATAAAAATCACCCTATTTTTTTTGAAGAGCTTTAGGAAAAATCAAACAAATTCGTTGAACAAGCGGTTTTCTAATTGCTAAATAAGCAGTATCTTTGCGCACTTTTAAAATACAGTATACATGTCATTACAACAGATTCTTACTCCGTCGATTCACAAAGCCGTTCAAACCTTGTTTGACGTTACTCTTGATAAAGTTGAATTTCAAGCGACTCGAAAAGAATTCGAAGGAGATATTACCTTAGTTATTTTTCCCTTATTAAAAGTAATTAAAAGCACCCCAGTAGAGTTAGGAAACAAAATAGGAACCTATTTGGTAGAAAACGTTGCAGAAGTGGCTCGTTTTAACGTAGTATCTGGTTTTTTGAATATTGTTATTGCCGATGCCTATTATTTGAATTTTTTCAACGGAATCAAAGACGATACTCGTTATGGTTTTGTAACGCCAAGTCCAGATGCTAAAGCGGTAATGGTAGAATATTCTTCTCCCAATACCAACAAACCTTTGCATTTAGGACACGTTAGAAATAATCTTTTGGGGTATTCTGTTGCGGAAATTATTAAAGCTTCTGGAAAAAAAGTATACAAAACACAAATCATCAACGATAGAGGAATCCATATTTGCAAGTCGATGTTGGCTTGGCAAAAATTCGGAAACGGAGCTACTCCAGAAAGCACTGGCTTGAAGGGTGATAAATTGGTGGGTAATTATTACGTAGCTTTTGATAAGGCGTATAAAGAAGAAATCAATCAATTAATGGCCGAAGGTAAAACGGAAGAAGAAGCGAAAAAACAAGCGCCTATTCTTTTAGAAGCCCAAGAAATGCTTTTGAAATGGGAAGCAGGAGACGAAGAAGTCATCGCTCTTTGGAAAATGATGAACCAATGGGTGTATGACGGTTTTGCGACTACCTACAAGAATTTGGGCGTTGACTTTGATAGTTATTATTACGAAAGCAATACTTATTTACTTGGAAAAGATGTCGTACAAGTGGGATTGGATAAAGGTATTTTCGAAAGAGACCCTGATGGTTCCGTTTGGATTGACTTGACCGACGAAGGTTTGGACCGTAAGATTGTTTTGCGTTCAGACGGGACAGCGGTTTATATGACGCAAGATATTGGAACAGCCATTCAGCGTGTAAAAGATATGCCCGATGTTGGTGGAATGGTGTATACAGTAGGAAATGAACAAGATTACCATTTCAAAGTATTGTTTTTGATATTGAAAAAACTAGGTTTTGATTGGGCTTCTAGCTTGTATCACCTTTCGTACGGAATGGTAGATTTGCCTTCAGGAAAAATGAAAAGCCGTGAAGGAACTGTAGTAGATGCTGATGACTTGATGCACGAAATGGCAGCAACCGCTCAAAAAATTGCAGAAGATTTAGGAAAATTAGACGAATATTCAGCCGAAGAAAAAGCTGCTCTCTACAAAACGATTGGTTTAGGAGCTTTGAAATATTACATTCTAAAAGTTGATCCTAAAAAACGCATCTTGTTTAACCCCGAAGAATCGGTAGATTTTGCAGGAAATACAGGACCTTTCATTCAATATACTTATGCTAGAATCCAGTCGATTATTCGTAAAGCGGCTTTTGATTTTTCTGCACCAAGTGCTCTAATCGAATTGAATGAAAAAGAAAAAGAACTCATCAAACAATTAGAATTGTTCCCAGAAGTGATTCAGAATGGAGCTCAATATCATAGCCCTGCTTTGATTGCCAATTACACTTATGAGTTGGTTAGAGAGTACAATTCTTTCTACCAAGCCGTTTCTATTTTAGGAGAAGAAGATTTGCAAAAGAAAGTCTTCAGAGTACAATTATCTAAAAAAGTAGCCGATACGATTGCGGCAGCTTTTAGTTTGTTGGGAATTAATGTTCCAGAACGTATGTAATTTTAATCGTAAAAACCAAAAGACATTCTTGTGAATACACCAAAATCGTATTTTCTTCGCTCTTTTCTGATTATCCTAATGGCTGCTTGCTTTTTCTTAGGATTAAAAGAAGTGTTGCCAAAAAAAATATTTGCAGCGTCCAAAGGTCCTTCTAAAAATGTATTGATCGACAGTATGTTGATTGATGCATTTGAGTCGGAACCTGACAGCGTAGCGATTACCCCCAATGATACAATGGCCGATCAAAAAATTGTTTTTGAGGAGTCCTTTGGCGTAACTTTTCCTGAAGAATCGATGGATAGTTACAAGGGATATCAGTATTTGATTCCTTTTTACGAACGATTGTATCAATTAGAAACAAATCAAAATGGTAAAGTTCGTATCGCTTATTTTGGCGATTCTATGACCGATGGCGATATGATTGTGCAAGATGTTCGTGCAGCATTTCAAAATAATTTTGGTGGAAAAGGTGTTGGTTTTGTTTCTATTACCTCAGAATCTGCGGCTTCTCGAGGTTCTGTTTTACACCAATTTTCAGATAATTGGAAAATGCAATCCTATCTGAATGTGAAAAATCCAATTCGTCCTTTTGGGGTAAATGGTCACGTGTTTTTTGCCAACGATACCAATAAAGATATTTGGGTGAAATTTGGTGCGGGTAGAACTAGGAATTCGGCGTCTTTAGATAATCCTACTTTATTTTACGGAAGTTCAGCAAATACTTCTGGATACATAAGTTACCAACTCGAAAAGGACACCATCAACAAAAGTTTGACCGCCAATAATCTGCTAAATACAATCGTGTTGAAAAACGGTAATATGAAAGCGTTAAAGGTGAATTTCAAGAACGCGCAATCGGTGCCAGTATATGGGTTTAATTTTGATGACGGAAAAGGGGTTCATGTGGATAATTTTTCACAACGAGGTAATTCTGGAATTCCAATTTCAAAGTTTGATCCTGCTTTGATGCAAGCTTTTCAAAAGAAATTGAACTATAATTTAATCGTTTTGCATTACGGTACGAACGTGTTGAATTATGGTACAAAAGATTACAATTGGTACGCCAGAAGTATGACCAAAACCGTAAACCGTTTACGAGAAGGTTTTCCTGGGGCTTCCATCTTGATTGTTTCGACTGCTGATAAAGCTTCGAAATACAAAACTGAAATGAAAACCGATTCTGCGGTAGTGCCTTTGACTCACGCTCAACGAAATTATGCACTCAAAACCCAATCCGGATTTGTGAATTTGTACACACTTATGGGAGGAGATGGTTCGATGGTAAAATGGGTTGAGCAAGAACCTGTAATGGCTAATAAGGATTACACCCATTTCAATATACGAGGTTCTAAAAAAGTAGCAGGGATGATTTATGACCAGATTATGAATGGTTATCAGGAATACAAAAGGTTGCGAAGAACGATAAAAACTGCAAAACCGGTAGCTCCAAAAGATAGTGTCATAGCCCAACCCGTGATTCCTAAAACAGAAGAAACCGATGAGAACTAAATTCCTTTTTTTCTTTTGTTTTGTATGCTTTAAAATGTTTTCTCAAAACGCGTATTTACCTGTGCTTATGTCTATATCATCTGTTAACGAAATCATTGATCCTGAGTTTTATCCAAGAGGAATTCAGAATACGGAGAGGCTGACTTCATTTTTTACCAAATTGAAGGTGCTACAAAACACCCAAAAAGGAAAATTGAATATAGTTCATATTGGTGATTCCCATATTCAAGGCGATGTAATGACAGCAGTTTGTAGGTACAATTTGCAAAAGAATTTTGGGAATGCTGGTCGTGGTTTGGTTTTTCCATATACACTAGCGCATACGAATGGCTCTCCAGATGTCCGTTTTTCATCAAATGTAAAATGGACAAATCACCGCAATATTTTGCCTTTGAACGGAAGTCCAGTTGGTATAAGCGGTATTTCGTTGACTAGCAAATCAAAAAGTTTGCGCCTTACTTTGCAAGTCAAAAACAAAGACTATTTTTTTAATACTTTAAAAATAATCACTCCCAACAACGAATCGCTTTTTGAAAGAGCGGGTGAGGTTGAAAAAATGGTTACTATAAAAACTGTTCCAAAAAAGGTCGTTCATACCATAAAGAAAGGCGAAACGCTTTCGACCATTGCGGATCATTACAACGTAAGTACGGCAAAACTTAAAAAAGAAAACAAACTCACAAGTACTAAAATTACGGCGGGCAAGACATTAAAAATTCCAACCAATCAAACCAGTGAGAAATCGGTAGTCAATACGAAATATCATTCTGAATCTTTTGAAGAAGATATGAATTATCATTTTTTTGAGTCCGAAAAACCATTAGATCGTTTTGTTCTTTTGCCAAATGAAGAAGCTCCGTTGTATGCCTTGAATGGAGTGGTTTTAGAAAGTAACAACCCTGGAATTATCTATCATAATATTGGTGTAAATGGCGCTAAATACTCTGATTACAATAAATATCCGCTGTTTTTTGATCAGTTAAAAGCCTTGCAGCCCGATTTGATTATTGTGTCTTTGGGAACCAATGAATCCTATGGGAAAATTGCACCATTGGATTACCTCAGACAAGTTCAAGAGTTTTTATTGAAAGTTAGAACACAAAATCCAGATGCCGATGTTTTGATCATTACGCCACCACCATCATTTTTACCCCATCATCGTCTTAATACTTATGTAGATGAATATGCTAAGAGTTTGGTGAGTTACGCAAGGTTAGGACAATACGCAGTTTGGGATTTGTTCCAGACTTTAGGCGGAATGCACGGCGTTAGTAAAATTTATGGCAAAGGATTAATGAATCCAGACCGCGTGCACTATACCACAAACGGGTATCAGCTACAAGGAAATATGTTGTCCAATGTATTGCTCAACGCTTTTAAAGAATTTAATAAATAAACTAGATTGTGATTACTATTACTGATATAACAAATTGGTTAAAAGCCACTTTTGGCACTATAGATGCAGCTCAAGTGAATGAATGGCTTACCTTCAATCCAAAAGAGCCAATTCTTTTTAATACCGCTTTTTTCCTAGGACTTTTTTTATTGTTCTATCCTATTTATATTCTTACGACCAAAGCCAAAACTAGAGTCTACCGACACATTTATGTTTTTGCCTTCTCGTTGTTCTTTTATTATAAATCCAGCGGAATCTATTTTTGTCTGTTGTTGTTTTCTGGTTTGGTCGATTATACGTTGGCTAAATTTCTGTATGAAGAAACCAAAGAAGGCTATCGTAAATTCTTTTTGATTCTTAGTATCATTTTCAATTTGTCATTTTTAGGGTATTTTAAATATTCTAATTTCTTAATCGACAACTACAATCAGCTATTCGAAGGTCAGATTCATTTTATCGATGTGATTTTACCTGTTGGGATTTCGTTTTATACCTTTCAATCGATGAGTTATATCATCGATATTTATAGACGAGAATTAGAGCCAACAAAGAATATGTTGGATTATATGTTTTTCGTATCCTTCTTTCCACAGTTGGTAGCGGGTCCAATTGTTCGTGCTTCGGAGTTTATTCCGCAAATTTACAGTAAGATTCAATTGTCTCGTGCCGATTTTGACTCTGCAATCTTCTTGATTATTGGGGGTTTGATTAAGAAAACAGTCATATCCGATTATATTTCTTTGAACTTTGTCGACCGTGTATTCGATGCGCCCAAAAGTTATACCGCCTTCGAAAACCTTATGGCATCGTATGGCTACACGATTCAGATTTATTGTGACTTTTCAGGTTATTCTGATATGGCTATCGGGATAGCTTTGTTGATGGGATTCAAATTGTCAGTCAATTTTAGAACTCCTTATCAATCGGCTTCTATCACCGAGTTTTGGAGAAGATGGCACATTTCATTGTCCACTTGGTTGCGTGATTACTTGTACATTTCAGTAGGAGGAAACCGTCGCGGTAGTTTTGGAGGGTTTTTATTTCCTTCGTTGTTCTTTGCTGGATTAGTGGCTTGGGCAACTTGGTATTATCCCGTGAGTCCAATTCCTTTGGTGATAGCTATTGCTTCACTGTTGGTTTTCTGTTTGACTTTCTTATTAGCCAAAGACAAGAAAAGAACTATGTTTACCAATGTTAACTTAATGACTACGATGTTGCTGGGTGGATTTTGGCACGGCGCAAGTTTGAAATTTATTATTTGGGGTGCTTTACACGGCATTGCTTTGGCAGTTAATAAATTGTTTTCAGATTATTTTCCTTCTTCCAAAGATTCTAAATTCACGTTTTGGAAAGCCATTACTACAGTTATTTCGGTATTAGTTACCTTTCATTTTGTAGTTTTCTGTTGGATATTTTTTAGAGCCAAAGATTTTACAGTGGCCTTAGATATGATTACTTCAATTGGGGAATTACAATTCAATTGGGAACAATGGGCGATAGTCATTTCAGGCTACGAAAACGTATTTATAATGATTGCCATTGGGTACGCATTGCACTTTGTTCCAGCCAAAATCACTCAAGGACTAAAAACAATTTTCGACAGGCTACCGATGCTTTTCAAAGCTCTAATTCTTGCGCTTACCTTCTGGTTGGTTGCTGCAATGGCATCAAGCGAATTAGTGCCTTTTATTTATTTCCAGTTTTAATTTTTTAAGATGGTATCAGTTGCAACCCTAGATTTAGCAATACTTGTCAAGTGTAAAAAAAATTGATTTATATAAAACTTCAGAAAGTAGGTATCATTTTGTTCTGATGATTTTCTGGTTTTATCATATTATAACTGAACTCTTATTTATTTAAGTTTAGTATAAAAACAACAAGGGCTTTAAGCCCTTGTTGTGTAAAGTAATATGACTAGCAGAATAAGTTTTACTAGTTTATTCCACCACCTAAAGCTTTGTATAAATTGATAATGGCTTGATGTTGTAATTTTTTGGTAATGATGAGGTCAATTTTAGAGTCCAAAGCTATCCTTTGTGCCAATAGTACTTCCAAGTACGTCGCCCTTCCGGATTTAAACAAATCGTTGGCAATTTCAGTTGATTGCGCATAGGAAGAAACCTCTTTGTTTTTTAATTCATAAAGCTCTTTCAAGTTTTTTATATTGGACACTTCATTGGACACTTCGATATAGCCGTTTAAAATTGTCTTTTGATAATTGAGTAATGCTTCGGTTTGATTCGCCTTGGTCGTATTAAATTGTGATTTAATAGCACTTCTGTTTAAGATGGGTGCTGTCATTCCTCCAAGAATAGTGTATGCTATTGATTGTGGAGATTGAAAAAGCAATCCAGTAGTAAAGGCTTGGAATCCAGCTATCCCAGTAATTGTAAAGTTGGGATAAAAGGCTGCTTTTGCTGCTTTCACATCACATTTAGCCGCAAGTAGCGTAAGTTCTGCTTGTCTGATATCGGGTCTATTTGTGAGTAATTGCGAGGGAATACCTAAGTTAACAATACTAGGGTCTAAAGTGTTGAATTTAGTTTTGTCTCGAATTATAGTTTGTGGAAATTGACCACAAAGAAAATTAAGTTTATTTTCTACTACTGTAATTTGTTGCAGTATTTTAAATTCAAATCCTTTGGAATTATTGACTTGCCCTTCAAATTGTTTTACGGCCAATTCGTTGAGTATGCCCGTTTGTTTTTTTACTCTAATGATATCAAGAGCGGCTTGTTGAAGCGCAATGGTTTCTCTAATGATATCAAGTTCATTGTCTAAGGCAAGTAAATCAAAGTAGGTCGAAGCGACCTCTGCAATTAATGCGGTTTGAATGGCATTTCTACCTTCTATAGAACTACTAAAGCGGGCAACTGCTGCTTTTTTATTAGAGCGAAGTTTCCCCCAAACATCCACTTCCCAGCTTGCATTGAAGCCCGCAAAGTAGTCAGGTAGGTTTTCTGGAACGACTCTTCCAGGTTGAATATCTGTACTGGCGTTTCCAGCGCCATCCATTGTAAACAATCCAAATTTGCGCTGTGCGGCTGATAATCCGGCACTCAAAACAGGGAGCTGAGCTCCTTTGGTGAATTGTACTCCTGCACGGGCAATTTCAATTTTTTGAATCGCAATCTGCAAATCATAATTGTTGTTGATGGCTGTGGTAATCAGTTTCTTTAGATTATCATCTTTGTAAAATAGCTCCCATTTTACCCTCGCACTGTTAAGCGTGTCTTTTGACTCCAAGTAGGTAGCGGGTAAAGGTGTAAGTTGTTGTTCCGCTACATTATTTGTTGACTTGCATCCAAAAAGACCAAGGATTATAATGAGGTAAAAAACGATTCTTTTGAATTGTAACATAATTGTTGAAGTTGATTCTTTAATGAATAAAATTTATTTTGCTTCTGTTTTTTTATAGGTCAAACTTGCAAAAATGTAGTAAAGCCCAGGAATAATTAGAATCCCGAAAATGGTACCAAACAACATTCCTCCGGCAGCTGCTGTACCTATAGTTCTATTCCCGATGGCACCAGCACCCGAAGCGAGCATAAGTGGAAGCAAGCCTGCAATAAATGCAAACGAAGTCATTAGAATAGGACGCAAACGTGCTATAGCTCCTTCTATGGCGGCTTGAAATGGAGTTAGTCCTTCTTTTTGTTTTAGAATGGCGAATTCAATAATTAATACGGCATTCTTTCCTAGTAGTCCAATAAGCATTACCATCGCTACTTGAGCATAAATATTGTTTTCTAAACCTAATGCGACCAAGAGGAAAAAAGCTCCAAATACTCCCGTTGGTAAAGATAAAATTACTGGTAGTGGTAAAAGAAAGCTTTCGTATTGTGCCGCTAACAAGAAGTAAATAAAAAGTAAACAAATAAGGAATATATAAATGGCTTCATTACCAGCATTCGCTTGCTCTCGCGAAGAACCACCCCAGTCAAAACCGTACCCCTTTGGAAGTTTTTCGCTAGCAACAGCTTTGACAGCAGCAATGGCTTGCCCACTACTGAATCCTTCTTTTGGTTCACCGTTTAACATCGCTGCTGGGTACATATTGTAGCGAGTAATTTGTTCAGGGCCATATACTTTTTCAATAGATAAAAAGGAGGACATCGCAACCATTTCACCTTGAGAGTTCTTGGTATAAAGCTTTAAAATATCCTCAGGTTTTGTTCTGAACTCAGGAGAAGACTGCACCATAACTTTATACATTTGATTAAATCTGATAAAATTAGTGGCATATTCACTTCCTAAGTAGGTTTGTAGCGTATTCAAAATTTCGCTTATTACCACCCCTTTTTGCGCAGCTTTGGTATTGTCAATGTTTACAAGGAATTGAGGGAAGCTTGCATCAAAAGAGGAAAAGGTGTTTTTTATTGCTTCATTTTTGTTCAATTCTAAGGCAAAATTTCGTGCTACTTCTTCTAGTTTTTTCAAATCACTTTTACCTGTTTTATCTAGAATTCGCAATTCAAATCCGCTTGAGTTTCCATACCCAGGAACAGGAGGAGGGGTAAAAAACTCAATTTTACCATCTTTGATGTTTTTAGTGTCTTCTTTTAGCTTCTGGATTATTTCCTGGTCAGTCGTTCCTTTTCTTTCTTTCCAGCTTTTTAAGCTAATTAAGTTCATCCCGAATGACGCACCAGTTCCGTCGGTAAGGAAATTGTAGCCTGCTAAGGTAGAAACAGAGGCAACACCTTCTATTTTTAAAGCAGCTTCTTGTATCGCATCTACTACTTTTTCAGAGCGTTCTAATGTGGCGCCTGAAGGAGTTGTGATACTCGCATAAATGGTTCCTTGGTCTTCATTTGGAATAAAACCCGTCGGCAAAAATTGTCCAATTCCAAAAGTTCCGATGCAAAATAGACCAAGTGCTAAAGCCGTTACCACACGTCTGTTTACAATATACTCTAGTATTTTTCGATACTTTGCTGCTATGGTATTATAGCGAGCGTTGAACGCATCTATAAAGCGATTGATAAGGGTGTTTTTGCGTTCTTGACCATGAGTGTTCTTTAGCATAAGCGCACACAAAGCGGGTGTCAATGTTAGTGCGATAACACCTGAAAGCACAATTGCGATGGCCATTGTGACAGAAAACTGTCTGAAAAATACCCCCGAAGGTCCTGGTAAAAAGGCTACCGGAATAAACACAGCAGACATCACTAAAGTAATCGCTATAATAGCTCCACCAATTTCTTTCATAGCACTTTCTGTAGCTTCTTTTGGATTGAGATGTTCTTCTTCCATTTTGGCGTGTACCGCTTCTACAACAACAATGGCATTATCCACTACAATTCCAATGGCTAAAACCAATGCAAAAAGTGTGATAAGATTGATACTAAATCCAAAGAGTTGCATAAAGAAGAAAGTACCAATTAGTGATACAGGAACTGCAATAGCAGGTATCAAAGTAGACCTAAAGTCTCCCAAGAAGATAAAAACGACTAAGGCAACCAATAGAAAAGCTTCTAGTAATGTATAAAGTACACCTTCAACAGAGGCGTTCAAGAAATTGGAAACATCATAACTATAAGTATATGATATTCCTGCCGGGAAAGAGGACTTTAGCTCGTCCATTTTATTTTTAATATTTTCAATTACATCGCTTGCATTACTTCCCGGACGTTGCTTTAAAACAATTGCAGCAGATGGTTTTCCGTTTTCTTTGGATAAAACATCATAATCTAGTGAGCCAAATTCTATATCGGCAATGTCTTTCAATCGCAACAGTTCTCCCTGAAAATCACGCTTTATGATTACATTTTCATATTGTTCTTTGGTATTGTATTTTCCAGTATATTTTACTACATATTGTAGGGATTGTTCTATTTTTCCAGAGCTTTCGCCCACTTTTCCAGGGGCTGCTTCTATGTTTTGCTGCTTAAGATTCTGAATGACTTCTTCGGTCGAAATATTATATGCAGCCATTTTTACTGGGTTGAGCCAAACACGCATTGCATATTCTCGTTGCCCCATTATATCGGCATAACCCACTCCTTCAATTCGCTTTAGTTCAGGTATGATATTGATATCAGCAAAATTGAATAGGAATTTTTCATCAAGATTGGTGTCTGAACTTAATATGTTAAGATACAAAAGCATACTGTTTTGTACCTTTTCAACAATTACTCCAGACTTAATTACTTCTTCGGGCAATTCATCCAGAACAGAAGAAACTCTATTTTGTACGTTTACAGCGGCAATTTCTGGGTCTGTCCCCGCTTTAAAGATGATGTTGATGACACTGGTTCCGTCATTTCCTGATACAGACGACATATAAGCCATTCCAGGTACACCATTCACAGCACGTTCCAAAGTAGTTACTACTGCTTTTACGCAGGCTTCAGCATTTGCCCCAGTATATTTTGTGGTAACCGTCACTTCTGGTGGAGCAATATCTGGGAATTGGGTCATGGGTAATTGCGTCAATGACAATACCCCTAAAAGAACAATAATTAACGAGATAACTATTGATAGTACAGGTCTATGTATAAATTTTGAGTACATTGTTTTGTTTTTTTAAAGCCCACAGACTTTATAGTTTTGAAATTAATTCTTGCATTCGTTTGGTTTCAGGAAAAATTTTATCTCCTTCTTTCAAGTTTTGAATGCCTTCATATATAATTCTGTCCGATGTTTTTAATCCCGACTCGATTACATACAAGTGTTGAATGCGTTGTTTGATTTCAATATTTCTTGCGCGTACAATGTTGTTGTCATCTACGACATAAACGTATACTTTGTCTTGTATTTCAAAGGATGCTTTTTGAGGAATAAGCAAGGCTTTTTTTATAGTATTGGTCAGCTGAATTTTTCCGCTTGACCCATGCTTTAATAGTAAATCAGGGTTTGGAAATTTGGCTCTAAAAGCTATGTTTCCGGTAGTTTTGTCAAATTCTCCTTCAATTGTTTCAATGCTTCCTTTGTAAGCATGTGCTTTGTTATTGGCTAGGAGTAAAGTAATATCTGCTGCGTTATTCTCTTTTTTTTGCTCTTTAAATTGCAGGTATTCCTTTTCGGATACATTAAAATAAGCATAGACAGAGCTGTTATTGGATATTGTGGTAAGTAGCGTTCCCTCATTAATTAAACTTCCAATTTTAAATGGGATTCGATTGATAATACCATCAAAAGGAGCTCTTATTTTGGTCAACGAAACTTGAATTTCTGCACTAGATTGATTCGCTCGATATTCATCAATACGAGCCAAAGCGGCTGTATAAGCGGCTTGTGCTTTCTCTAATTCTGTTTTGGATACAATGTTTTTGTTGGCTAGAGTTTTAACATTTTGCAAATCAAGTTCAGCAGTTTTTGCCTCGGCTAAAGCATTTTTGACCATAGCTTTCGCTTTAAGTACCTCTTTTTCTAATGTTTGACTATTTATACTGAATAACAATTGGCCTGCTTTTACAGGTTTACCTTCATCAACGTATATTTTTTCGATGTAGCCATTAATTTTTGTTCTAATCTCAACATTTTGAAGGGATTGTATTTCTGCTACATGGTCTATCGTAAAAGTGGTGTCTACCAAAATAGGATTAGTAGTAGGGTATTTTTCTAAAGCGATTTTTTCGCTTTTGTTTGAGTTGCAAGAGAAAGTGGTCCCAATAGCAAGAACTAGGACAAAAATCAAAATAATTTTGTTCATTTTTATGAAAATTAAATAATAGTAAGTACAGTGTTTTTCTGCTTTATCGACAATCCTTTTACTTAGGATGCACAACAAAACAGCAACTTAGTGTAATAATTATTTAATTTTCTGGAGGCGGAGGAACAATATCTTGGTAATACTGACGTGGCTCTATATGGATATAATTATCAGATACTTTTCTGTAATTGCAAGCCAATGGTAACTGATAATGAAAGCTAAAAGGGAATAAGGACGTCTCGAAACTATCCTCAATTTCGTTTACAGAGTTTTGTTCGCTATCATTTGTTGTTTCAAGCGGTGAGTCTGAGTTTGTATCTTTAGATGTAGTCGATAAATAATTCAAAACAGATTGTTTATTCTTTTTATCGTTTAATGAAAAAGAGGAATATGCTCCTGTACTAGCAAGTGCAGTAGTGTCAACAAAGAGTAGTAGCATTATAAGCCATATCAATACTGAGCGCATAGGAAGATACTTTTTTTCCATTATGAGCTGCAAATATATACGAATTCCATAATGTTGATTGTTATTTAAGAATATCTTAGGTATTTTTTAGTAAAATCATAAGACTTGTTTTTTTACTCTTTATCTTTTCTTCAATTTGGGTGGTTATTTCGTTGTTTTTAAGCTAGTTGTGTATTTTGTTTGTTCCAGTTTTAGCAAACCATACTTTTTAGGAGCGGAGGCAAAAGGCTTTTTTTGTAGGCAGGTTTCCCGCTGTCCTCTATATCTCCTGCCTTGTTTGGTCACAAGTCAGGAGGATGCCGTTCCCATCGGGGCTAGAAAGTAAGCATAAAGCTTTTTTGGATTCATACTAAAAAACAAAATAGAAGAACTTGTAATTACTTTTTTTTAGTTTCCAAAAACGTCTAAAATCTCCAAAGTTTAAAGTTCAAATCTTTGTGCCTCTAAACCTTTATAGTATATTTGCATCTCAAAAAAATAGAAAATTATGTTCGATAATTTAAGCGATAAGTTAGATAAAGCGTTCCATATTCTTAAAGGTCACGGAAAAATCACCGAAGTCAATGTAGCCGATACCTTAAAAGAAGTGCGTCGTGCGTTGCTAGATGCCGATGTTAACTTTAAGATTGCCAAAGATTTTACAGCAAAAGTTAAAGAAAAAGCCATTGGTCAAGACGTATTGACAACCTTGCAACCAGGGCAGCTTTTGGTAAAATTGGTCAAAGACGAATTAACCGAATTAATGGGAGGCGATGTTGCTGGAATCAATTTGTCTGGCAATCCATCCGTAATTTTGATGTCAGGTTTGCAAGGTTCTGGTAAAACTACCTTCTCTGGAAAATTAGCCAATTATCTTCAAACCAAAAAAAATAAAAAAGTCCTTTTAGTTGCTTGTGATATTTATCGTCCAGCAGCGATTCAACAATTATATGTTGTTGGAGATTCTATAGCCGTTGAGGTCTATTCTGAGCCAGAAAACAAAAATCCTGTAGAGATTGCACAAAATGCGATTAAACACGCCAAATCCAACGGATTCAATGTGGTAATCGTCGACACCGCAGGTCGTTTGGCCGTGGATGAAGAAATGATGAACGAGATCGAACGCGTTCACAAAGCCATTCAACCACAAGAAACCCTGTTTGTAGTAGATTCTATGACAGGTCAAGACGCAGTAAATACAGCCAAAGCTTTCAACGACCGTCTGAATTTTGATGGAGTTATCTTGACGAAATTAGATGGTGATACTCGTGGTGGAGCAGCATTGTCTATCAAGACTGTTGTAAACAAACCGATTAAGTTTGTAGGAACAGGAGAAAAAATGGATGCCATTGATGTATTCTACCCTGTTCGTATGGCAGAACGTATCCTTGGAATGGGAGACGTTGTTTCTTTGGTAGAACGTGCTCAAGAGCAGTTCAACGAAGAAGAAGCTAGAAAATTACAAAAGAAAATTGCTAAAAATGAATTTGGTTTTGATGATTTCTTAACTCAAATTCAGCAAGTAAAGAAAATGGGTAATATGAAGGATTTGGTTGGAATGATACCAGGTGCTTCTAAAGCTATGAAAGATATCGAAATTGAAGACGATGCATTCAAACATATTGAAGCCATTATCTATTCAATGACACCTGGAGAAAGAAGCAAACCAGCATTAATTGATGCTAAACGTAAGATTAGAATCGCAAAAGGTTCTGGTACAAAAGTGGAGCAAGTCAATCAATTGATGAAGCAATTTGACCAAATGAGTAAAATGATGAAAATGATGCAAGGTCCAGGCGGAAAGAATTTGATGAAAATGATGGGCGGAATGAAAGGAATGCCTGGAATGCCCGGAATGAGATAAAATTGGATAAAGTTCAAAAGTTTAATTTTGTTTAAAGTTTTGAACTTTATTTTTTAATAGCAACACACACTTTTATAAGTTTATTTTAAAGTCAACTCAACCTTTAAACGTTTAAACTCTTAATTTTTTTAAATACAATAGAAATGCAACTACTAGACGGAAAAAAAACATCAGAAGATATCAAGAAAGAGATAGCCATTGAAGTCCAACAAATGAAAGACAATGGGGAGAAAGTGCCTCATTTGGCTGCAGTAATTGTGGGTACAGATGGTGCAAGTTTAACTTACGTTGGTAGTAAAGTGCGTTCTTGTCAGCAAATTGGTTTTGAATCTACTTTGGTGAGTTTGCCAGAAAGTATTACCGAAGCTGAGTTGTTGTTAAAAATAAAAGAATTGAATGAAGATGATAATTTAGACGGTTACATCGTACAATTACCATTGCCAAAACATATTGATGAACAAAAAATATTAATGGCAATTGACCCTGACAAAGATGTAGATGGTTTCCATCCAGCTAATTTTGGAAAGATGGCACTAGATATGGATACTTTTATTCCAGCTACGCCCTTCGGAATCATGCAATTGTTAGAACGTTATAAAGTTGATACAGTAGGAAAACATACAGTTGTAATTGGAAGAAGTCATATCGTAGGCCGTCCGATGAGTATCTTGATGAGTCGTAAAGGGAATCCAGGTGATTCAACGGTTACCTTAACTCATAGTAGAACCAAAAACATTGAAGAATTTACTAAAAATGCAGATATAATCATCACCGCATTGGGGGTTCCAAATTATTTGAAAGCCGATATGGTAAAAGACGGCGTTGTTGTTATCGACGTAGGAATCACTAGAGTGGAGGACGCTTCGCATCCAAAAGGATATGTAATCACCGGCGATGTTGATTTTGATGGAGTAAGCAAAAAATCATCGTTCATCACTCCAGTACCTGGAGGAGTAGGTCCAATGACCATCGCGATGTTGTTGCAAAATACATTATTAGCGAGAAAAATGAGAATGAAATAATATTCTTTCATAAAAATGATAAAGCTCAAACGTAAGTTTGGGCTTTTTTTTGTCTTAAGATTTGCATAAATAGTAGGCATCAAAGGGTTATTCGGAATTTAAACAATACTTTTGCAACACTTAAAATAAGCAGCCCCAATGGACGATTATTATTCGGAAAAATTGAAAAAATAAAGCTCTTGAAAATCATTTCAAGAAGCTATAACTTAACCTGTAGATTTTTGAAATGAAAGCGTTTTACAAAAACAATAACGGATTGTTTGAGTCAAAAGAATGGACTCCTAATTGTTGGATTAATGTTGAATGTCCAACAGAAGATGAAAAGAAATACCTCCTAGAAGACCTTAAAGTTCCCGAAGAATTCTATAATGATATCGAAGATATTGACGAGAGACCACGTATCGAGACAGAAAACGGTTGGACATTGATTATCATCAGAATTCCAGTAAATACGAATAATGTAAAACTCCCTTTCAATACAATTCCTGTTGGAATCGTTTTTAAAGGTGACATTTGTGTGACAATCAGTTTTCATAAAACAGAAATGTTGACGGATTTTGTGGTGTACACGCAGCGTAAAGGAAAAAACATCAAAGATAACTTTGATTTAGTTTTGAAATTGCTATTGTCCTCTAGTGTTTGGTACTTGAAGTATTTAAAACAAGTCAATCAAAAGATTAAGCTGGCCGAAGACAATTTGGAAGAGTCTATCAAAAACGAGGAATTGCAAGCGTTACTTCAAATTGAAAAATGTTTAGTATTTTTTATGACTTCTTTAAAAGGAAATGATATTTTACTACACCGAATAAAAAATCTAAAATCCCAAAGAGATTCTTATGACCCTGAATTGTTAGAGGATGTTGAGATTGAGTTGCGACAAGCACAAGAAACGACAAACATTTATAGTGATATCTTGACCGGAATGATGGATGCTTATGCTTCAGTGATATCTAATAATTTGAACGCGATTATGAAGCAAATGACGTCTATTTCTATTATATTAATGATTCCTACGGTAATTGCCAGTTTGTATGGAATGAACGTGCCCAATAATCTCGAAGGCAATGCTTATGGTTTGCCAATAGTTATACTTGTTTCTATCATTCTATCGGTTTTTGGTGTGTTTTTGTTTAAAAAGAAAAGATGGTTTTAAAAAAGCCAACTTTTTCTTTTATATTTCATTTATTTATATAACTTTGTGTTTCAAAGTACTTTTATTATGACTGAAAAGCATCAAGAAGATTTAGTGCATATCCGTTCCATGATGGAGCGTTCTTCCCGTTTTATTTCCTTAAGCGGTTTGTCTGGCGTTTTTGCTGGTTTGTCTGCTCTACTAGGCGGTGTATATGTTTATCAATTGTTTAAAGCCAATGGTATCGAGTATTTTGAAGACAATCATCAGTTGTATTCTACTAGTTTAATTACCGAATTAATCCTTACAGCATTTGTTATCTTATTCTTTGCATTTGCTTTTGGTATTTTTTTTACCGTTAGAAAAAGTAAAAAATTAAACTTGCCAATCTGGACTTCAGCTACCAAAAACATGCTTTTAAATTTAACAATTCCTCTAATTGCTGGTGCTGTCTTTTGTTTTGCACTTGTTTATCATCAGATGTTTATTTTGGTAGCACCTAGCACCTTGATTTTTTATGGTTTAGCCTTGCTAAATGCAGAGAAATATACTTACTCAGATATTAAATACTTAGGATTTTCAGAGGTAGTTTTAGGAAGTATTGCTTTGTTTTTTGTGGGATACGGTTTGGTATTTTGGATTCTCGGTTTCGGTATATTGCACATTTTCTATGGTTTATTATTATTCAAAAAATATAAATAACCATCGATGGGAATTATAGATAAACTAAATAAAGATTTCGAGAGTCGCGTCAGATTGGGCATTATGTCTATTTTGATGGTTAACGATTGGGTAGATTTTACCGAAATGAAATCGCTATTGGATATAACTGATGGAAATTTAGCTAGCCATTCCAGTGCTTTAGAAAAGGGAGAATATATTGAAGTTAAAAAAGAATTTGTAGGTAAGAAACCTAAAACTTCGTATCGAGTAACGAATAAAGGGCGTGTTACCTTTGAACAACATCTCAAAAGTCTTGAAAAATTATTGAAAACTAAATAACTATTTTTTTGTCTAATTACTTTGAAATGCAAAGTACTTTTAAATTTTAAATTATGAAAAAACACCATTTCATTTTTGCCTCAAGCTTCGTTTTTACCTTGCTTTTTTACAATCAATCTGTTGGTTTAAACCTTGCTATTTTTGGTTTGTTTCTGACGGTAATGATTGTTTATTTTTTTAAAAATCAGTTCGCAAACAAATCCCATTGGTGGCTAGTTTTTACTTCTGTCTTATCTTGTTTGTCGTTTGCTTGGTATGGCGATTTTGCTTCTTTGTTAGCGCTTTTTCTCTCCATTATTATGCTACAATTTAGGACGCAATTGGTCGAGTTAAAATTGATTCAAGTAGTCCCATTGATTGTTGTTAATGGATTTGCTTCTTTAGGTCGCCCTTTTTTGTTTGGACAATGGTTACCTAAACGAGAATTAAAAAATGATTTTGCTAAAAAACTGATTGCCTATGTAGTGATTCCACTAGTGTTTTTGTTGCTGTTTTTTGTTGTATATTCTTTTGGTAGCGACCATTTTTCGGCACTTTTTACTGACTACACTTTAGATTTGGATATTTTTGAACTGCTTTTAATCGTCTTGATTGGGTTTTATATTTCCTTTAGTTTTTGGAATTATTGGGTTCCCGACATGTCCTATGAACTTAATGAAAAGTTAGCTAATGACTTCGTAATAGCCGAGGAGGTAAATCAACCCACTTTTTCTTTTTTGGACTTAGATTTTGAAAGAAAAAGTGGTGAAATTACGTTGTGGTTGCTCAATGTTATGCTTTTGGTTTTTATAGTCACCTACAACTACGAACAATTTTTTGAAGTATCAGCAAGTAGCTCATTGAGTAAAGCGACGCACGAAAGAGTGAATGCGGTTATTTTTTCAACGATTATGGCGGTTGGTGTTTTATTGTTTTACTTTAAAGGTGGTTTTAATTTTGATAAAAGAGCGGTTCATCTTAAACGCTTAGCCAAAATTTGGATTCTTTTAAATAGTGTGTTAATCATAAGTACGTTTATCAAGAATTCAGAATATGTAGCCTTTTTTGGTTTGACATATAAACGATTGGGCGTTTATGCCTTCTTGATTTTGGCCTTGATTGGCTTGGGATATACTTTCATAAAGATTATTCGTCAAAAAACCAATGCTTATATTTTTAATCAAATGGTCTGGTATTTTTATGGAACCATTCTTTTGTGTGCTTGTATCAATTGGGGAAATATAATTACAATCTACAATATTTCGGTAGGAAAAGGAGTGGAGCCTACTTTTTTATGTAGCTTGAATTTTAATGATGAAGCGAGGGATAACTATTTTTTAGCGAACAAAATCAATACCCCTGAGCAATATTCCTTTAGACAAGGTTTTATTCATCAACAAAAAAAGGAACCTTTTTTATCCAAAGCGTTGTACTATGATTTCATAAAAGATTAAGGTGTTAAATAGAAAACCCAAGATGAAAGTCTTGGGTTTTCTATTTAGTATTCTCCTCTTTTCTTAAATCTAGGGTCGTCTTTTTTGATGAACTCGGCTCTTCGTTTTGGAGTTTCAGCTTTGGCTTTGGGTAAGCTGGCTTCTTCTGTTTTGCTAGAAGGTTCGATAAGCGTGTTGAGTTCTTTGATTTCTGCATCGGTCAAATCTCTGTAGCGTCCTACTGGAATATCCAATGAGATATTAATGATTCGGATTCGTTTCAAAGCAGTTACTTCATAGCCTAAATATTCACACATTCTTCGAATTTGACGATTTAAGCCTTGCGTTAAAATAATTTTAAAGGTGTATTTACTGATTTGCTCTACTTTGCATTTGCGAGTTACTGTTTCCAAAATAGGAATACCGTTACCCATCCTTTGAATGAAACGGTCGGTTATGGGTTTGTTTACGGTAACTGTATATTCTTTCTCGTGGTTGTTTCTCGCACGCAAAATTTTGTTCACAATATCTCCGTCATTGGTCATAAAAATCAAACCTTCACTGGCTTTGTCCAATCGGCCAATCGGGAAAATACGTTTGGGATAATTAATGTAATCCACGATGTTGTTTCGAACCTCTAAGTTGGTCGTACACTCAATGCCTACGGGTTTGTTGAAAGCCAAGTACACTAATTTTTCGTGTTTTTCAGTAATCAATTTTCCGTCTATGCGTACTTCATCTTGAGGCGAAACTTTGGTTCCCATTTCAGGAACCACTCCATTAATGGTTACGCGACCTTCTTCGATTAGTTTATCAGCTTCACGACGAGAACAATATCCTGTTTCTCCAATGAATTTATTGAGTCGTTTTAGATTTTCTTCCATGTTGCAAAAATACAAATTTGACTAGTAGGTTGAGGTACATGATGTAATAGTTTGTATGGGTAACCTTTTTTTAATTTATTTAAATGTGATTTTCAATATTACACAAATAAAAAGTCACTCACTCTATTATACAATTGTGCATCGTGCATGCTATGTCCTAACCCTTTAGTTTTAAAAAAAATGGCGTTTTGCCATGTGGTAGCTATTTTTTTGGCTTCTTCAATTTTCACCACAGTATCTTCTTCATCGTGAGCAATAAAACCTTTGGTATTGATTTTTTTTGCAAATAATTGACTAGAAAATTCGTGGATATCTAATTTGAAATGATCTAAGTAGTGGTTTTCTATATTTTGTGCAATCGTTTTGTTAAGTCGTAATAAAGTAACAAAATTCGACAGAATAATATTAAAATCGCTGGGTGCACCTAGAATAACCATTTTTTCAAGGTCTTGGTTTTGATATAAAGATTGGTAGTACAAACAGGTTTGACCTCCAATAGAATGTCCAATAATATATTTAGGACGAAATTTTTGAACACTACTATGAATAAATTCCGCATAAAGAGGAATGCTAAATTCTTTTCCGCTAGATAATCCATGGGCTGGAGCATCGATAGCAATAATAGTGCTCCCTGATTTTCTCAAAAAAGGGAGTAAGTTTTCCCAACGTCCTGCGTTGCTTTCCCAGCCATGAACTAAGAGGATTACCGTGTCATTTCCTTTCCAAATATATGTTTGAAAAAAAGAATCTCCATGTGTTATCTTTTCGGTCACTGCCTCTTGGAGGATTTTCGGGAGCTGGCTTGGATTCAGTTTTCCCGAACGGGGTTCACTAAATAGACCGTACGCAATACTAGTAGCCTTCTTGGGGAAAGCAAAACTCAAAAGATTTATGGCTAGACCAATAGATTTGATGTACAAGTTGCGCACGCTATCTTTCATATCAAAAAAGCCTCCTAGAAGGAGGCTTGTTATAATTTATATTGAAGAAAACAATTGTTCCATTTTTTCTCTTTCTTCCTCGGCAAGAACACTGTCAACCAAGATTCTTCCTGAGTGCTCATCGATGATGATTTTCTTTCTTGCAGCAATTTCTACTTGCGTTTGTGGTGGAATAGTAAAGAATGAACCTGCAGACGCTCCTCTTTCGATAGAAACAACTGCTAATCCATTACGAACACTACTTCTAATTCTTTTGTAAGCAGTTAATAAACGCTCTTCAATATTTGCTTGAAACTCTTCAGATTTTTGAGTTAAAAACTCTTCTTCTTTTTGAGTTTCTGCCATAATAGCTTCTAACTCTGATTTTTTATGTTTTAAATGAGAAGTTTTAGCTTCTAATTTTTCTCTAGAATTAGTGATTACTTCTTTTTTGTGTTCGATAGAAGCTTTCATTTCTTTGATTTGCTTTTCAGCCAATTGAATTTCTAATTCTTGAAACTCTACTTCTTTAGTTAAAGAGTTGAATTCTCTGTTGTTACGAACAGTTTCTTGTTGTTTGGTGTATTTTTTTATCGCTTCTTTGTGCTCATCGATGGCATTTTTCTTTACTTTGATCATGTCTTCGATAACCTCAAGATCAGCTTTTAATTTTTCGGTACGAGTGCTCAAACCTGCAACTTCGTCTTCTAAATCTTCCACCTCTAAAGGAAGCTCTCCTCTTACGTTTCTAATTTCGTCAATTCTTGAGTCAATAAGTTGTAAATCGTAGATTGCTCTTAACTTTTCTTCAACACTTAATTCTTTCGTAGTAGCCATATTCTATAAGTACTTAACTGGATTTGTATTTTCTTCTGATAAAATGATTCCGCTTGGTAGCGAGACGGGTGCAAAATTAAGGATTTTTTTTCGAAGATACTCAACAATATAATTTTTTGTATACCGTTCGCTTTCAAAATGTCCGATATCAGCCAAAAGTATTCTGTTTTCTGCTTCATAAAATTGATGATATTTCAAATCTGCGGTCAAATAAGCATCAGCTCCAGCTTGTATGGCTTGTGAAATAGCGAAACTTCCAGCGCCACCCAAAACGGCTACTTTTTTGATGGGACGACCCAAAAATGCCGAATGGCGAATGCCCTCTGCTTGCATTTTTTCTTTTACAAAATGCAAAAAGGAAGTTTCTTCCATTGAATCTTCTAGTTCGCCCACCATTCCTAGTCCAATCTTTTGGTAATTGTTTTGCAAATCATAAATTTCGTAGGCTACCTCTTCGTAGATATGAGTAGTGAATAATGCTTTTAGAACTTTTGATTGCAAATGTTTTTCAAAAACAACTTCTATTTTGGTTTCGGTTCCTGTTGATAAAACACCTTTTCGTCCTACTACGGGATTGCTATTTTCGTTGCCTTGATAGGTGAAAGTACCTTCTGAATTAAAACTGCAATTATCATAATTACCAATGCTTCCTGCACCCGCTTGAAACAAAGCGTTTCGAACGGCATCTGCATTTTCTCGTATTGTGTAGGTAACTAATTTGCGAATATAGTTTTGTTTGGGAACTAATATTTTGGTGTTGCTTAAGCCCAAGGCATCGCAGAAGATTTGATTGACTCCTTCAGGATGATTGTCTAAAGCGGTGTGAACGGCATAAATGGCAATGTCATTTTTAATCGCTTTTAGAATTGCTTTTTCAACATAATTTTTGCCAGTAATTTTTTTAATGCCCGAAAAAAGAATGGGGTGAAAGCACACGATCAAATTGCAATTTTTATTAATTGCTTCTGTAATAACATTTTCAAGGGCGTCGTGACAAACCAAAACACCAGTAGCTTCGGCATCTTGGTCACCCACTAATAAGCCTACATTGTCGAAATCTTCAGCATAACCTAGTGGTGCCATTTCTTCAAGTAAAGCAAGGATTTGTTTTATTTTCATTCAAAGGAATTTTGAGTATTAGATTGATTTGGTTTTCAATAGGGAGTACCTGAAAAGCCTAACAAATATACACTTTTTAGTTTTTTTTATTGAATAATTATTAAAGGGCTATTTGTTCTCTTTTTTTCTTCGAAGAATAAAATTTAAACATTCATTAACAGTAAATTAGGATAGTTTTTGAAAGACAGAACGATTATTGGGTATTTTTGTAGTCTAATTTTTATGTAATTATGAAGCAACTGGCCATTGTTTTTGGACTTTTATTTTTCTCTTTTGGAAAGGCACAAACCACTAATCTGTTGAAAGGAAAAGTGATGTGCGATACATTGGCAGTTAGCGGAATCGAAGTAATTAATTTGAGCACAGAGCAAAGCACCAAAACCGATAGTCGAGGTTTTTTCGCTATTTCCGCCAAAAGCAAAGACGTTGTTGCGTTTTATTCGAAAGAGTATGTTTTTAAAAAGGTGGTGGTTGTTCCAGAGTACTTTCAGATGAAACAATGGAAGGTTAACCTCATTAAGTCAGCTATCGAATTGGATGAAGTAGTTGTTAAAAATACCAAGTTAAATGTCCCAATGTTTACTTATGAGCAAGCGGCTGCCGCTAGAATTGATAAACAAGCCACTAATCCCAAAAATCCTTTTGTTTATGATGGTACCATTACCAACGGGATGGATTTTATGGAAATTGGAAGAAAAATAATCAGTCTTTTCAAAAATCCAGACAACCCAAAACGAAAAAAACAGCCTGAGGAAGATTTCATAGCTTATGCTAAAGCTAGTATTGACGAGTCTTTTTATAAGCAGAAGCTTGGTCTTCAGAAAAATGAAATAGATAATTTCTTGACCTTTTGTAAAGAAGACCCTGAATCAAAAAAGGTTTTTATAAACAAAGACGAATTGACTTTGTTGGATTTTTTATTTAAAAAGCACAAAGAATATTTGGAAAGAAGAACAAGTTCAAATTAGCAGTATTGATACTATAAATTAATTGTTGTTTGGAGATGTTTTAATATTTTGTCCTAATTTCGTATTATGAAATTACTTCGAAAATTACTCTTCCCTTTTGCTGTTTTATATGGCGTTATAACGACTATCCGAAATTTTCTATTTGATATTGGATTTTTAAAATCGTATGCATTTCCATTACCAATTATTGCGGTTGGAAACTTAAGTGTTGGCGGAACTGGCAAAACCCCTCAAATTGAATATTTGATTCGGTTGCTTTCAGACAAATATAGTGTGGCAACTTTGAGTCGAGGGTACAAGCGACAATCTAAAGGTTTTCTACTAGCGGATTCATCTGTAAATGCAGCGATTTTGGGAGATGAACCTTTTCAGTTTTTTCAAAAGTTCCCCGCTATTCAAGTAGCGGTAGATGCTGACAGGAAAAATGGTATCGAACAATTGTTGTCACAAAAGATTTCTCCAGAAGTTATTTTGTTAGATGATGCCTATCAACACCGCAAAGTAAAAGCAGGGTTGTATATTCTATTAACGGCTTACGGAGATATTTATGCTAATGATTATCTATTGCCAACAGGAAACTTAAGAGAAAGTAGAAGGGGTGTCCAAAGAGCAGCGATTGTGGTAGTAACCAAATGCCCTAAAAACCTTTCTACTTCGGAACAAATAAGGATAAAAAACCAACTCAAGTTAGCCGATAATCAGCAATTATATTTTACCTTTATTGATTATGAAGATTCAGTTTATTCGAAAGAGTTAAAAGTAAAATTGGCCGATTTAGGAGATGAATCTAAATTGCTTTTGGCGGGAATTGCAAAACCAGAATCTTTTTTTGAGCATATCAAAGAAGCAAATGATGAATGTTTGATATTTCCAGATCATCACCATTTTAGCGAAAGCGAAATTAGCGCTATTCAAAAGCAAGCAAAGGGTAGAAAGATTATTACCACCGAAAAAGATTATGTTCGATTGAAAGATTCTATTCTTTCCGAACAATTGTATTATTTACCAATTCGAAGTTCTTTTATCAGTAATGAAAAAGAATTCGACCAAACCATTTTAGATTATGTGGGAACAAGTTCAAGAAACCGTTAGTTTTATTCAAAATAAAATCAATTTTGCACCTGAATATGGGGTGATTTTAGGTTCAGGATTAGGAAGTTTTACGGACGAAATGGAAATTGTGTACACGTTGCCGTATACCGAAATTCCAAATTTTCCAGTATCAACAGTGCAAGGTCATAAAGGAGCCTTGGTGTTTGGAACGATTGGAGACAAAAATGTAGTGGCGATGCAAGGGCGCTTCCATTTTTATGAAGGCTATTCCATGAAGGAAGTGACCTTTCCTGTTCGAGTGATGAAATATTTAGGCATAACCAAATTGATTGTTTCTAATGCTTCGGGTGGTGTGAATTCTGAGTATCAAGTGGGTTCGATAGTAGTATTGAAAGACCATATCAATTTCTTGCCAGAGCATCCTTTACGTGGGAAAAATGACGAACGTTTTGGTCCACGTTTTGTCAATATGAGTGAACCGTATAGTCGAAAAATGATTGCTCACGCTGCTTCATTGGCGGAAAAATTAGCCATCAAAGTGCATGTCGGAATATATTTAGGTTTACAAGGCCCTACTTTTGAAACCTTGGCTGAATATAAAGTGGTAAAAATTCTAGGCGCTGATTGTGTTGGTATGTCGACTGTACCAGAGGTTATCGTAGCCCGTCATATGGATGTCGAGACTTTTGGGGTTTCGGTTATAACCGATATGGGTGATGCCGATAGTATAGATACCATTTCACACGACGAAGTCCTCGAAGCAGCCAAAGGTGCGGAACCCAAAGTAAGACAATTGATTAGAGAACTTATTTTGACTTACTAACTAGCAATGTATTTTGAGATAATAGTGTAAAATTCTTCTGGTATGAATGGTTTGGTAATCACATCATTCATACCGTAAGAAAGGAGTGTCTCTCTGTTTTCGTCGAGTGAAATTGCAGTTAAGGCTATAATTGGTACAGTATGATCGAATTCTCGAATTTGTTTAGTAGCTTCTGTTCCGTTAATGCCTGGTAAATGCACATCCATCAAGACTAAATCATATTCGTGGTTGTGCATTAATTTGACAGCATCTTCGCCATTGTCTATAATGATGCATACAATTCCTTTATTCTCAAGCATTTTCTTGGTAATCATTTGGTTGATTTTGTTGTCTTCTACCAATAATATTTTTTTGCTTCTGAATTGCTCCTCATCATAGTTCGTCACTTTTTCTGTAACCTCTTCTAAACTTTCTGCTATTTTAAACGGTAAGCTAAACGAAAAAGTCGACCCTTTTCCTTCTTCACTCACCAGCTTTATTTTTCCACCCAAGACTTTGACTAGCTTTTTTACAATGGTTAATCCTAATCCTGTTCCACCGTATTTTCTGTTGATTTCTACCGAACCTTGAGAGAAGTTTTCAAAGACTAATTCGAGTTTGTCCTGTGGGATTCCAATTCCAGTATCGATAATTTGAAAGTTGATTTTGGCTTTGTCGTCTTTAATTTTAATCAAATTAGCTACGATAGTGACTGTTCCGTCGTGGGTAAATTTTAAAGCATTATTGATTAAATTCAAAAACACTTGCGAAAGTTTTGTGGGGTCGCCTATGAGGTAATTCGGTATATTGTCGTCAAATTCTAAATTGAATTCGTTGTTGTTAGTTAAAGCAAATTTGTTTAGTGAGCTTTGAATATTTTCTAATAACTCTTTTAAGTGAAACGAGATACTCTCTAGTTCAATTTTATTGGACTCGATTTTGTTGATTTCAAGAATTTCATTGATAAAAGTGGCTAAGTAATTCCCTGAAAATTGAAGCGATGCCAAATAATTTAACTGCGATTTTTTTGGTTTTTCCTCTAGTAACAAATGGGTGATTCCGTTGATGGCATTAAGAGGTGTTCGCAATTCGTGACTTACAGTCGAAAGGAATTCAGCTCTGGCTTTAGAAGCTTTTTCTGCATTGTTTTTGGCAATGATTAATTCTTGATTTTTTTCTTTCAAAAGTCTATTGGTTTCATTTCTTATGATGTTGTTTTTGTATAAGGACAAACTCAAAAGTGACAAAATAGTGATTAGAGCAATGGCTAAAATATTGATTAGTTTAGAGTACTTATTGGCATCTTCTTCTTGTTGTTGCTCTTTGTTCTTCTTTATTATGGCTTTGTATGCTTCATCACGCTTGAATTGTTTGAAGTTTTCTTGATTTTGCTTGGCGTTCATGATTTCGGCCAAATGCATTTTGAGTAAATGATATTCTTCCAAGTAAGAATAGGCTTGATCAAAATCACGCATTCCTTTGTAGCATTTGCTGAGTTGCAGCAGGATGTTTTCTTTGCTTTTTAGGTTTTTGGTAGTTTTGTTCAAAACCAAAGCTTTTTCCAAAAGAGCAAGTGCTTCAGGATATTTTTTGTTTTGAAGTGCTATAATTCCTGTATACAGATAGACTGCTTCTATGTTGTTTTTTTCAGTAGTAGGGTCTGAGTTTGCTAGGACTCTGTCGAAATTAATAGCGGCAACATCGTATTGATTGTTGCTGAAATATAGCTTTGCCTTTCTTAAAAGCAATAAGTTGACCTTTTCTTTGAGTGCGGGCGTAATTGGTAAATTGTCCGCTTTTGCAAATGAAAGAGAAGCCTTGTCCCAATCTTTTTTCTCAATGGCACAATAGCCTACAAAATAGATGGCTTTGAATGTATTGAAATCGGGTGGATTTTTGGTGTTCAGTAGAAAGCTTTGTTCAAAATAATTTTGGGCCTCATTGTATTTTTTTAAATCAAAATACAGCTTGCCAAGAACAAAGTTTCTTTCGATTTGTGCTTCGATATTTTTGGTAGTCTGACTGTATTTTAGTGATTTATTAGCAAAATAAAGAGCTTTCTCGTAATTGTGAATTTTGAAATTGTATTGTGATAAATTATGATAAATAGAAATACTGTCAATGATTTGTGTACTAGAAGCAGATAGCATAGTGCTACTGACCAATAATAGAATCCAAAAGTATTTTATTTGTTTTATCATTATTTGTATTCCTGTTTTGTGTGTAAAATCAAATCAATAATTCTAGAGGAATAGCCTATTTCGTTGTCATACCAACCCACAACTTTTACCATTTTGTCTATCACAGATGTTAGCTGACCATCAAAAAGACAAGAGTGCGTGTTGCCCAGAATATCTACAGAAACGATAGGATCTTCAGTATAATCCAGAATTCCTTTTAGTTCTTTTTGAGAAGCATTTTTAAAAGCTTTGTTGATTTCTTCAATCGATACAGCTCTTTTTACATTAAAAGTTATATCAGTCAGAGAACCATCCGGAACGGGAACACGTATGCCACAACCTCCAATTTTGCCTTCTAATTTAGGAAAAATTTTTGTGAGTGCTTTGGCAGCACCTGTTGTTGTGGGTACGATAGATTGACTGGCACCTCGAGCTCTTCTTAGGTCTTTGTGGGGTTGATCGTGAAGACTTTGATCGGTTGTAAATGAGTGTATGGTGGTAATGTATGCTTGCTCAATGCCACATAATTCGTCAATAATTTGAATCATAGGTGCGGCATTGTTTGTGGTACAACTAGCATTCGATATAATGGTTTCGGTTCCATCAAGGATGTGTTCGTTTACACCTAAAACCACCGTTTTTATTTGTTCCACTTCGGCGGGAGCAGACAAAATTACTTTTTTGGCACCCGCTAAAATATGTGCATTAATCTCGTCGAAAGTTTTGTATTTACCAGTAGATTCGATGACATAGTCAATGTTGTGTTTTTTCCAATCTAGGTTGGCGATGTTTTTTTCATTAAAAAACAAGTAATGTTTGTCGGCAATGATAAGACCAGTGGTGTCGTGACTTACTTTTTCAGGTAAGATTCCGTGAATGCTGTCGTATTTTATCAAGTGAGCCATTGTTGCTACATCGGCAATGTCGTTTATAGCGACAACTTCTATGGTAGGATGGTTGACCAAAAGACGAAATAAATTACGTCCTATTCGTCCAAAACCATTAATTGCAATTCTTGTTTTCAATTCTGTGTGTGGTATTTTGAAAATCCTTTTATAAAATATGTTTTTGTGCTTTGTAAGAAGAACGAACTAGCGGTCCACTTTCTACGTGTCTGAAGCCAAGTTCTAAAGCATAGGCTTCGTATTTAGCAAATTGTTCTGGCGTGATAAATTCTTTTACAGGAAGGTGTTTTTTGCTAGGTTGTAGGTATTGACCAATGGTAACAACGTCTACTTTAGCTTCGCGTAAATCTCTAAGTGTTTGGAAAACTTCTTCTTCTTGTTCTCCAAGGCCTAGCATAATTCCAGATTTGGTTCTGTTGATGCCTTTTTCTTTTAAATAACGCAGTACTTCTAGGCTTCGGTCGTATTTGGCTTGGATGCGTACTTCACGAGTTAGTCTTCGAACGGTCTCTACATTGTGTGAAACCACTTCAGGATTGGCTTCAACAATACGGTCGATGTTTCTTTCTATACCTTGAAAATCTGGGATAAGTGTTTCAAGTGTGGTGTTTGGATTCATTCTTCGGATTGCTTTTACGGTTTCATTCCAAATAATTGATCCGCCATCTTTTACATCATCTCTGTCTACACTTGTGATGACGGCGTGTTTGATGTTCATAATTTTTATTGAACGTGCAACTTTTTCAGGTTCGTCCCAGTCAATGGTTTCTGGTCTTCCTGTTTTTACGCCACAAAAACCACAAGAACGAGTACAAATATTTCCTAAAATCATAAATGTAGCAGTTCCTTCGCCCCAGCATTCTCCCATATTTGGGCAGCTTCCTGAGGTGCAAATGGTGTTTAAGCTGTATTTATCTACTAATCCGCGTAATTCAGTATATTTTTGTCCAATGGGCAATTTTACTTTTAACCATTTTGGTTTGCCTACTGGTAAGGTGTTATCTGTTAAGGTTTCCATATCTTCATTTTTTCAGAGTCACAAAGATAGGGCAAAGTTATATGTAAAAAAAGGAAGTTAACACATCAGTTTTTGAGTGAATTTTGCATAAAAAAAGCAGAACTAAATGTTCTGCTTTTTTGAAGTTATTCTGCCTTGATGACTATGGGTAATGTATAGGCGGTGCGCATCGGTTTGCCGTTTAAAATTCCAGGAGTCCATTTGGTTTTTAAAGATTTCAAAACTCGAATGGCTTCTTGTCCTAATCCGTAGCCAGAGTCTTTTAACACGCGAATATCGGTCAAACTTCCGTCTTTTTCGATTACAAAAGCTACCGATATACGGATGGTTTCTAATCCTTCGATGTCTGGTTTTGCAAAGTTATTCCCTACGTAGCTATAGAATTTTTTCATTCCACCAGGAAATTCTGGTGATTTGTCAAGCATAGTGGTGTTAACAATGCCATTATTGGGTAATTCTACTTCCGGAGCTGTGCCTTGTGTTGCTGTGGTTACCGTTCCAGTTGTAGCCTCTCCTGTAACAGCAGTTGTCGTATTCGATTGTGAAAACTCATTGTTTTTTGGAACGTCTGGAGTAGCTGTTTGAGCATCCACAACTTGTGGATTGGTCATGTTTTGGGCGGTTACTACATTTTCTACAGGATTTTTTACCGTTGGGAGTGCTGTTTTTTTAACAGGCTCTTCAGGTGTCACCGGAATGATGTCATCTAAATCTATAGGTCGTATTTCAAATTCTGGAATTTCTGGCGCTACGATTGTATTTGGGCTTAACTTGTTAATGACCATTGCAATACAGACGATAGTGGTAATTAATAAAACTCCAAGAAAAAAAGCAGATACCGTGTTTTTGGTACTTTCTTGTCGTAATTGATAGGCTCCATAATTTTTGTTTTTGTCTTCAAAAACAAGATCAATCCAGCGGCTTTCGTAAATACTTAATTTAGACATGGTGTATAGTTTTAGAGGTTAAGTAACTATAGAATCATAAGCAGTATTTTTATATTTAACAACGTAAAGAAGTATTTTCTTATTGTGTTAAATTGTAAAAATAATTTCAAGTATTTAACTTTTTTAATGTGTAATATGTGGTAATTGGGTTTTTTTTGTTGCAAAAATTAAAGTAGGGAAGTCTGCTTTTTGATGAAATTAGCGTTTTTGCTGGATAATTTCTGCTAGTAACTTTTTAGCTCTCAAGAGTTTGATTTTTACATTACTGATAGGTTCGTCAATTTTGGTAGCGATTTCTTGGTAACTTAATTCTTGAAAATAACGCAAATGAATAACTTCTTGATAATGCGGTTTTAACTCTTTGATGAACTGCAATAAACGAGATAAATTTTGCTCTGTAATCAATTCGTCTTCTGCTGATGGTGTAGTGTCGGCAATATTTTGAGCTTGGCGGTCTTGCTCTTCGGTAATTTCTACGAAAAGATTGGATTTTTTTTTGCGCAATAAGTCAATGTGGACATTTTTTGCAATGGCAATTAACCAAGTATTGAATTGAAATTCGCTATTGTAAGTACTGATTTTATCGAACGCTTTAGAGAAAGTTTCGATAGTGATGTCTTCTGCATCGGTTTCGTTTTCGGTTCTTTTGAGCATAAAGCCGTATACTTCATTCCAGTAATGATCTAGCAAGAAAGTAAAGGCAATTTGGTCTCCTTTTTTAGCTTTTTCAATTTTTTTATTTATTTCCAATGTACAGGTTTTGAAAAAATATTGGTAATAAAGATATTAATTTGTGTGGATATAAGCCAAAATTCAAGAACAGGATACCAATAGATGATGTCTTTTTCTTTTAGTTTTTTAGCTCCTAATCCAAAGCTAATCCAAGTGAATAAATATCGGAAAGCGATTAAGCTTGCAACGATAATCCATTCAAATTGAAAAGCTAGCAATACAATTGCGGATACAATGAAAAGTAGTTGAGAACAATAAAAGACACCAAGTTGGAATTGGTCTCCCCATTTGTAATGTTCAGCCGTGGCTACGTGTCGTCTTTTTTGATTGAACCACTCTTTGAATGTTTTTTTAGGTTCAGAATACGTAAAGCTTTCTGGAGTGTAAGCAATGGTTGTATTTTCTTTATTAGCTGCTTGATTGACAAATAAATCATCGTCGCCAGAACGCACTTGAATATGGTCAATAAATCCGTTTACATTAAAAAAAACTTCTCTTTTGTAGGCTAAATTTCGTCCAACGCCCATATAAGGGCGACCTGATTTTGCCCAAGAAAAATATTGTATGGCTGTTAATACGGTTTCGTAGCGTATGATTTTGTTTAAAAAAGAATTGGCGACTTTGGTATAGCCTCCGTAGCCCAAGACTATTTTTTTGTCACGGTCAAAATGAGCGGCCATATTGGTAATCCAGTCTTTGGTAAGCGGGAAGCAATCTGCATCTGTGAATAGCAAATGTTCGTATTTTGCGGCTTTAATCCCTAAGGTCAAAGCGTATTTTTTATTCCCCCAAAACGCTTCGTTATTTTTTACTTTTACTAATCGGATGTTTGGGTATTGTTGTTCAAAGGCTTCAAAAACTTCTAATGTTTCGTCGCTAGAAGCGTCATCTATTAATACTAATTCAAAGGTAGGGTAGTCTTGTTGTGCAAGAATAGGAATGTATTCTTTTACGTTTTCTTCTTCATTTTTGGCACAAACGATTACTGAAACGGGAATGTTTTTGGGTGTAATTGCTTCTGGTTTTGTGAAGGAAAATTTACTAAAAATACCGATATAGTATACAAATTGTATTACAATTAAGGCGATAAAAAAGTATAGTAGATATAAAAACATTGTATTAATTAGTTTCTGATAGGATGGCTGCAAAGTTAATTATCAATTGTAAACTTTCCATACAATCGGTGATTTACTTTCTTAATTTTTTCATTTCTTCTGCAACGGCAATAGCTGAAGAAGATTGCGTTTTTTCTAGCTCTTGAATTATGTTTTTGTAATTGTGGTCGTCGCGATTTTGAGACATTTTTTGAGTGGCTTCGATTTGAGTGATTTCGATTTCAAAACCAATTACGCCCTTGGCTTGTCGCATCGTAGCTTTGGATAAGTCACTAACTTTTACCGGATAGGCTGAGGTTTGTTCGTATTTGTCTACCAATTTTGTCAGAGAATTGATTACCGCATCTCCGTGGATGATTTTCACTTTTCCGTATACGTGAACGGCGGTGTAATTCCAAGTAGGAACGTTTTCGTGGTCGTACCAAGAAGACGAAATGTAAGCGTGCGGCCCCGTAAAAACAGCTAAAACTTCGGTGTTATCTTCAAAAGCGATACCTTGTGGGTTTTCTTTGGAAAGATGACCGTGCAAAATTTCTTTACCCTCGCTATTGTAATCCAATTCCATTGGGATGTGCGTGGCCCACAATTTTCCGTTGGTTTGATTGATTAATATACCAAAAGCATTTTCTTTTAGAAAGGCGCGAATAGTATCGGGATTTTCTAGTTGGTAAATAGCGGGTGTGTACATTTTTTTTGAGATTTTTGAATGTTTACAAAAATGCCTTTTGTGGCTCGCTAGCCCCGATTGCTTCGCCAGTTCGCTGTCGCTCGGGTGCAGCGGAAATCCTTTTGTGCCGGTGTTCGGCACAAAAGATTGTAGCGAAAAGAGGGAGCCTTGTTTCCTGAAAAGCCTATTGTTTCGCTCCTAAATGATATTCACTTCGGCCTCGATGTGGATGCCAAAGGTGTTGAAAATAGTTTCTTGGATTTTTTTGGAGACTGCCACGATTTCTTGCCCTGTCGCGTTGCCGTAATTGACAAGCACCAGCGCCTGATTTTTGTGAATTCCGGCGTCACCAAAGCGTTTGCCTTTGAAGCCCGCTTGCTCGATTAGCCAACCTGCAGGTACTTTGACCTCGGTAGGAGAGACCTCAAAAAAGCGCATTTCTGGGAATTTTTTATGAATGCTTTCGAAATCGGCTTTTGGAAGTATTGGGTTTTTGAAGAAGCTACCGCTGTTGCCAAGCTCTTTTGGGTCGGGTAATTTGCTTTGTCGGATGGCAATTACGGCGTTGCTCACGTCTTTTAGCGTGGGTTGTGTAATGCCGTTTTTGGCTAATTCTCCAGTAATATCGCCGTAAGAGGTGTTGATGTGGTGATTTCTTTTGGTTAATTTGAAAATCACGCTAGTAATTACGAATTGGTCTTTTACTTCGTTTTTGAAAATGCTTTCGCGGTATCCAAAATGGCAATCGGCATTGGTGAATTTTTTGATTTCTTGAGTGGCTATGTGCATAGCGTTGCACGAAACAAAAGTGTCTTTGATTTCGGTGCCATAAGCCCCAATGTTTTGAACGGGAGTGGTGCCCACATTGCCCGGAATGAGCGACATATTTTCTAATCCACCAAAATCTTGCTCGATGGTCCAAAGCACGAACTCGTGCCAATTTTCGCCAGCTTGAGCTTCGACCCAAACAAAATCGTCATTAGCATCGATTATCTTTTTTCCTTTCAAATCGATGTGGATGACCAAGGCGTCAATGTCTTGGGTTAATAGCATATTGCTGCCTCCTCCTAAAATGAATTTTTTTTCGTTGGGATGCTGTGCTAATACTTGTTGTAGTTCTTCGGTAGAGTGAACGGCAACGAATTGTTTGGCTTTGGCTTCAATGCCAAAGGTGTTGTATTTTTTTAATGAAAAATTTTCAAGGATTTCCATATGGATAATTATTTTGTCTGTTGCAAACAGGTTATTCTATTTCTAAAGCTCTGTTGAGGAATTCGTTTAGCGGTCGTAAAGTAATCATTTTTTGAACCATTAACGGAATGAAATCTTTGTGCGTCAAAAGTTCAGGACTAAAGTTTTCTGTAGCAGAATAGCTTTTTAATTTTAAAAACTCTAGGGCTGGGTTGTCTTTTTCGTAGCCTCTTGGTGGATTTTTTAGCGTTGAATTTTCGTCACGATTCAGTGCTTTGTAATTGGAGACGAAATCTTTGTCGCTAGTTATAGCTACTAAATCGTCATAAAAAAAGTTGATTTCTTTTCTGATTTTCTGAATTTGTTCGGGTTGCGGACAATACATTCCGCCGCCAACAAAAGGGTTTTCGGCATCGATTTGTAAATAATATCCAGCCGATTCTACATTTTTTGCTCCTGTAGAAAGCCAAATGCCTAAATGGGTTTTGTATGGCGATTTATCTTTTGAAAAACGAATGTCACGATTGATTCTGAATACACAGTTTTTTACTTCCAAAAGCTCTAAAGTTGGGTCCAAAGCTTTCATACTATCCAAGATGTCAGCAGTTATTTGGTAGTATTCTTTTTTGACAGCTTCGTATCGTTTTTTGTTGTCTAAAAACCACTCTCTGTTGTTGTTGGTTTTTAAATCTTTCAAGAATTGTATTGTGCTTTCAGAAACCATAAGTTATAGTATTTGTTTTTTCAAATCTTCTTCGCTTACAAATCCGCTACTTTTCCATTTTAGATTTTTGTTTTCGTACAAAAGCAGGGTAGGAAGTTCTTCTACTTTTAATTCTTTCATAATGGTTTTGTTGTCATCGGCATTCAAACGAACAATAACAACTTTGTCGCTATTTTCTTTTTGCATTTTTGAGATGTACGGTTCCATTTTTTTGCAAGGAGCGCACCAAGGAGCGAAGAAATTGACTAGTACTTTTTTGTCTGAGTTCAAAAGTGCTTCAAATTGTTGTTTGTTGATTCCAACGAGTTTATCACTTGGTTTTGAAAGTCCAGCGGCTTCCCATTTTAGGATACCACCTTGTAGGTCATAAATGGTGGTAAACCCCATTTCTTCTAATTTTGCGGCAGCTTTTTGACTACGACTTCCTGCTTTGCAGTACACAAAAACCGGTTTTGTTTTGTCTAATGTTGCAACATTTGTGGCAAAATCAGCATTGAGCCAATTGATGTTTTTGGCATTTTCTATATGGTCACCCGCAAATTCTTGAGGCGTTCTTACGTCAAGGATTTGTGCATTTGAGGTGTTTTGTATTTTCTCTGCAAAAACTGAAGCTTCTAGTAGTTGTATGTTTTTTGAAGTTTGACTTTGACAAGAAGTAAAACTAAAAAACATTGCCAATGCTATGATAAAAATGTTCTTCATATATGTAAAATTTATTATTTAGTGGTCATATAAGCAATCGCCTTTTATTTATTGGTGTTTGCTTGCAGCAAACTCTTTGTTAATGGCGATTTCATAAGTATTGAATGATTTTATGTAAAAGTAATTATTTTTTGGGCTTTGATTAAAATAAAACATTTCAAATCTTGGATGTTGCAGCGTGTTCTTTTTGTTTGCTACAGATTGAAAACGGTATAGCTTTGATAAGTCGATTGCAATATGGCCTCGGTTCTTTCGGGATGGGTATCCGATATAAAGAGTTGTCCGAACGAATCGTCTTTAACCATTTCGATAATTTTGGCTACTCGAAATTCATCTAGCTTATCAAAAATATCATCAAAAAGCAGTATTGGCTTTACGCCACTTTGTTGTTTTAGGAAATCAAATTGAGCCAGTTTTAGCGCAATCAAAAATGATTTTTGTTGGCCTTGTGAACCAAACTTTTTGATAGGAAACGAATCAATCTCAAACGACAAATCGTCTTTATGGATGCCAACGCTGGTGTACTGTAACGCTCGGTCTTTGGCTAAATTTTCATTTAGTAAGTTCAAAAGAGAGTTCTCATAAAGATGACTTTCATACACGAGTTGTACTTGTTCTGCGCTTCCAGTAATGGCTTGATGATGTTTATTAAAAATCGGTAAAAATTCGGCAATAAAGGCTTTTCTTTTTTCGAAAAGTAAGGAAGCAAAACCATCCAATTGCTCGTTGTAAATAGATAAGGTGTCCTTGTCAAAAACGTGGTTCAAAGCAAAATACTTCAATAAAGCATTGCGCTGACTGATTGTTTTTTGATACTGAATTAATTGCTGTAAATAGGTCGCGTCAAGTTGCGAAATCACGCTGTCCATAAACTTTCTTCGGGTTTCGCTGCCTTCTATAATAAGGTCGCGGTCGGCAGGCGAAATAATAACCAGTGGAATGAAGCCAATGTGGTCCGAGAATTTATCGTAGGCTTTGCCGTTTCTTTTTAAAATCTTTTTTTGTCCTTTTTTGATACTGCAAACGATTTGTTCGTTGCGCTCATTTTTTTCAAACAAAGCATCAATTACAAAAAAATCCTCACCGTGTTTAATGTTTTGAATGGCTAGCGGATTGAAATAACTTTTGCCGTACGCCAAATGATAAATGGCATCCAAAACATTCGTTTTTCCAATTCCGTTTTTGCCAACAAAACAATTAATCTTGTTGTCAAATTCAAATTCAGCTTCGGCAAAATTTTTATAATTGAATAAAGAAATTTTTTTTAAATACATAGTGAAAGCTCCCTTTTTATTGACAACAACCTCGTTTATGCGTGCTAGTTTAGAGGGGCGCAAATTATTGAAAAATATCCATATTATTAAGGTTTTGAGGAATTGAAAAAAGAAAGAAGATAAAACTGAATATAAAATCAATTTTTTTTACGTCTGTTTCAATAAAAATTTTATTTTTGCGGCTCACTAAATTAATTTTAAATGGCTACTTACAGCAAACGAGGATATAAAACACCAAAAGAGAAAGAAGTAAAAGAACCAATCGAAGAAGTTCAAATTAATGAAAAAGACAGCGCTACAGCTGAAGTTTTCTCTAAGTTAGACGAAACCGCTTCAAAAACTGAAGATTTTGTTGCCAAAAACCAAAAAATCATTATTGGTATCGTAGCAGGTATTGCTTTGATAACTGTAGGATATTTAGCGTATCAAAAATTTATTGCTACTCCACACGAAGAAGAAGCTGCTAACGAAATGTTCGTAGCACAACAAAACTTCCAAAAAGCAACAGATGGTGTAGCAAGCGACTCTCTATACAAATTATCACTAAACGGGTCTGAAGGTAAATTCGGATTTATCAAAATCGCTGACGAATACTCAGGAACCGCTGCTGGAAATTTAGCCAACTACTATGGAGGTATCGCTTACCTAAATACAGGCAAATATGCAGAAGCAATCTCTTATTTAGAGAAATTCAAATCTGATGATATTATCCTTAGCGCATTAGCAAAAGGAGCTATTGGAGATGCTTATGCACAAACCAACAAACCAGAAGAAGCTTTAGATTTTTACGTAAAAGCAGCTGAGTCTAACAAAAACGATTTTACTACGCCACGTTTCTTGATGAAAGCAGGTAAAACAGCTTTGAGCCTAGGTAAAAAAGAAGACGCTTTAAAATACTTTACAGACATCAAAGAAAATTATGACGCAACTCCAGAAGCAGCCGTTGTAGATGGATTGATAGGATTAGCGCAATAAGAAGCACTTTTCCCCAAAATAATTTGAGGTTAGAAACCAAAGGAGTTCGAATTAATTTTTGAATACTTTCATTTCTAACCTCTTTTTTTATACTTATATTTATAGGGTCTTTTAGGAGCAGTAACAATAGGCTTTTCAGGCAAAATCGTCCCGCTGTCCTTCCTATCTTTTGTTTATAGCTGGCAGTTGAAGAACTGCCAGCTATAAACAAAAGGATATTCCCTCCCATCGGGGCTAGGAGTAATGTGTTTGCTTTTTTGGCAACATTCTTAAAAGGCAACAAAAAGAACAAGAGTTTAATTTAAATAAAATAATACAATGGCAACCGTAAACAAAAATTTATCGGATTATAATAAAAACGAAGTTCCAGATGCCAAAGATTTCCGTTTCGGGATTGTGGTTGCAGAATGGAATGAGAACATAACAGAAGGACTTTTTAATGGCGCCTACCAAGCCTTGATAGAAAATCAAGTACCAGCTCAACACATTATCCGTTGGAATGTTCCAGGAAGTTTTGAGCTGATTTATGGAGCCAAAAAAATGCTACAAACCCAAAACGTAGATGCGGTTATCGTGATTGGTTGTGTGATTCAAGGCGAGACCAAACATTTCGATTTTGTTTGCGAAGGCGTTACCCAAGGTATCAAAGACCTAAACGTACAAACCGATATTCCTGTAATTTTTTGCGTACTAACCGATAACACGATGCAACAATCTATCGATAGAAGCGGAGGAATTCACGGAAACAAAGGTACCGAAGCCGCCATCGCTGCTATAAAAATGGCATACATTCGTCATCAAGCTACGCTAACGCACCAATTTCAACATCAAAATTTATTAGGAGCAGGCGCTCTTCAAATCGAAGACAAGCCGTTACAACTTGAAGAATAGTGTTATAGTTTCTCAATAGTACAGCCTATACTTCGATTTTTCAAGTATAGGTTTTTTTATTTTTTTTATGAGTACGACGCTAGTAAAACCCAATAGTTTTTGCTTAAATTTGTCCTCCTTGGTTTTTGATTTTAAATCCAAATCAGAAATTCGTAACCTCTAAATCTTATTTTTTTTAATGTCGAGTATTATTCAATTGCTTCCGGATCACGTCGCTAACCAAATTGCTGCTGGAGAAGTAGTTCAAAGACCTGCATCTGTTGTCAAAGAATTGTTAGAAAATGCCGTAGATGCCAAAGCCACCGATATTAAATTGATTATAAAAGATGCAGGAAAATCTCTCGTACAAGTCATAGATAATGGCGTAGGAATGAGCGTGACAGATGCGCGTTTGTGCTTTGAACGCCACGCTACTTCCAAAATTCGTTTGGCCGAAGATTTGTTTTCATTAAACACCAAAGGATTTCGTGGCGAAGCTTTGGCTTCTATCGCTGCGATTGCCCACGTAGAAATGAAAACCAAGCAAGATCAAGACGAATTGGGTACTCACATTGTTATCGAAGGAAGTAAATTCGTTTCCCAAGAAGTGGCTGTTTTGCCCAAAGGAACTTCTTTTGCCGTAAAAAATCTTTTCTTTAATATCCCAGCTCGTCGTAATTTCCTAAAATCAGATACTGTCGAATTTCGTCACGTGGTCGATGAGTTTCAACGTGTGGTTATGGCGCATCCCAAAATACATTTCACTTTTTATCACAACGGAAATGAAATGTTCAATTTGCCTCCAGCCACTTTACGTCAGCGTATAGTTGGAATTTTTGCTGGTAAAACCAATGAAAAGTTAGTTCCAGTTAGCGAAGAAACCGAGATAGTGAGTATTCAAGGTTTCGTTAGCAAACCCGAATTTGCCAAAAAGAGTAGGGGTGAACAGTTTTTCTTTGTCAATGACCGATTCATAAAAAGTGGCTATTTGCACCACGCAGTGATGGCAGCTTTTGATGGTATTTTGAAAGATGGTTTGCAACCCAGTTACTTTTTGTACCTCACTGTTGAACCCAATACGATTGATATCAACATTCATCCTACCAAAACCGAGATTAAATTTGACGATGAACACGCTTTGTATGCTATTTTAAGAGCTTCTATTAAGCATAGTCTTGGGCAATTTAATGTAGCTCCTGTGTTGGACTTTGATCGTGATGCTAATTTGGATACGCCTTATCATTATAAAGATTTGGAAGGTTCTTTTCCTACGATTGAGGTAGATGGTAATTTCAACCCTTTCGCTGAATCTACTCCAACACCTCAAAAATCGTATTCAAGTTATAAGAAACCAGAAGCTACAGCAAGTTGGGAAAGCTTGTATGTCGGGCTAGAACCAGAGATAGAACGCAATCCAGAACCCGAGCAGTTTTCTAGTATAGCGTTTGAAGCAGATACTATTTCTTCTTCGCTGTTTTCAGAAAATGAGGTCGAGCAGGCTGTGCAAAAAACGTATCAAATTCATAAAAAATATATTGTTTCACCTATAAAGTCAGGAATGGTAATTGTCGACCAACAGCGCGCTCACCAAAGAGTGTTGTATGAGCAATTTTTGGCCAATATGACCATGCATCAAGCGGCTAGTCAGCAATTGTTGTTTCCGTTGAATTTGTTCTTTTCTACCGATGAAATGGCGTTGATTGCAGAATTGCAAAGTACATTGACTGCAACAGGCTTTGTTTTTGACACTTCGGCTACAGATCACGTAGTGATTTCGGGAATTCCTGTTACGATTTCTGAAAGTGAAGTGGCTTTGGTTATCGAACAATTATTAGCCGATTTACACGATGGAATTCCAGAAAATAGTTTTAGTCAAAGCGATAGTATTGCCAAATCAATGGCAAAAAGTTTAGCAGTAAAAACCGGAACGTATTTGACTGAAAAAGAACAAGAAAATGTTGTAAATGGTCTTTTTGCATGCAAAGATCCCAATGTTTCTCCTTTTAATAAACCTACTTTCATTACTATGCGTGTGGAAGATTTAGATAAAAAATTTGCTGTATGATGAATATCACCCCAACCGTTAAGCAATTATTGATTATTAACGTGCTGTTTTATATTGGTTCTATGATTGTGGGCGAACCCGCTTATCGCTTGTTATCCATGTATTTCTTTGAAAATCCAGATTTTCATAGTTGGCAAATTTTTACGCACATGTTTATGCATGCTCCATTGCCAAATATAATGCACATCTTGTTTAATATGTTTGCGTTGTATTCTTTTGGTTCTGCTCTTGAGCATTTCTGGGGAGGTAGAAAGTTTTTGTTTTTTTATATCTCTTGTGGATTAGGGGCGGCACTTTTGCATACAGGTGTAAATTATTATTTCTTCGAAAATGGCTTGAATACTTTAATTTCAAATGGTTTTACCAAGACTGATATTTTGCAAGTTTTGAACGAAGGAAAAATTAATACAAGATGGCAAGAATTGCTTACAGTTACCGAGTTCAATGAGTTTGTAAGTGCTTATTTTGGAACAGTAGTTGGAGCCTCGGGTGCCATTTACGGATTGTTGGTAGCCTTTGCTTTTATGTTTCCTAATGCTGAGTTGGCTTTGTTGTTTATTCCTATTCCAATTAAAGCAAAATACTTTGTACCAGGCTTATTGTTCATAGATTTATACTCTGGGGTTTCAGGTTCTTCTATTTTTGGAGGCTCTACAGGAATTGCGCACTTTGCTCATTTGGGCGGTGCTTTGTTAGGTTTCTTGATGATGTGGTACTGGAAAAAAAATCAATTCAATAATAATCGTTGGAATTAATAAAAAGAGTTCTTTTTTTTAGCTTTGTTTATATTTGGGATATTAATAGCATCATTTTATGAATATATTCGATGATTTAAAGTCACGTTACCGTTTGGGAGATGTTGCAGTGCAGTTCATTTTCTGGAATATAGGCATCTTTTTACTCTCCATACTTCTTTTTTATCAATTCAAATTGGGACAATTTATCTTTCCTGATTGGATTGCTTTATCATCAGACCCTACGGTATCGTTACGTCATCCATGGACGTATCTCTCGTATGCTTTTTTTCATGACGGGATTGGGCATTTGTTTTTCAATATGATTGTATTGCATTTTTGTAGTCAGTTGTTTTTGACATTTTTTACGACCAAGCAATTCGTGGGATTATATGTGCTGAGTTCAATTTTTTCTGGGATAGTGTTTGTTGTGTCATATTATTTTTTACAATATACGTCGTTAATAGTTGGTGCTTCTGCAGCCATTTACGCTATTCTAATGGCTACTACAACCTATCAACCTCTAATGGAAGTACAATTATTTCTTTTTGGTAGAGTAAAGTTATGGTACATCACCGCTGTAATTCTTTTATTGGATGTGCTTCAATTTCGTTTAGAGAATATGGGCGGGCACATCGCTCACTTTGCTGGCGCTTTTTTTGGTTTTTTATTTATAAAGTTGTTGGTTAATGGTTTGGATTTGAGTAAATTGGTGACGGGTATTATCGATTTTGTTGCGGGATTGTTTAAGCCTGTAAAGAAAACACCATTCAAGAAAGTTCACGTTAATTACTCCAAAAAAGAACCAACAAGAACCTCTTCAAGAATCGTTACTAAAGACAAAACCCAACAACAAATTGATGAAATTTTAGATAAAATTAGTCAGTCAGGTTATGATTGTCTGACCAAAGAAGAAAAAGAATTTTTGTTTAAAGCCGGAAAATAAAGTTGTTTTAGATCCCGCAAATCTAAATCTTCAACCTGAAATTAATAAAAAATGAAAAACCTATCTTGGTTCAATAAAATAATGTTTTTCTTGAATATAGTGCTAACTGTATTCACCTTTACGGCTTACATTTTTCCTTTTTTGTCGCCCAAAGTGTTTCCATTGTTTGCTGTTTTTACACTGTTTATGCCTGTTTTTTTCGTGCTTAACGGTTTGTTTTTTATTTATTGGGGAATTCAGTTCAAAAAACGAATGATTCTATCAGGTTTGGTTTTGCTGATGGGGATTACTTTTATCAATAAATTTTACAAATTTTCACAAAAAACCTATCCCGAATCTCCAAAGGATTTTAAAATAATGAGCTATAATGTTCGCCTTTTTAACGTATTCAAATGGATCGATAGAGACGACATTCCAGAAGTAATTTTGACTTTTATCAATCAAAACAATCCTGATATTCTATGTATTCAGGAATATTCAAACCACGGCAATGTCGATTTAAAAGTCTATCCCTACCGCTATATTTTTATCGAAGGAGATAAAATTCGCACTGGGCAAGCCATTTTTTCAAAATTTCCTATCATCAATCAAGGCAATATCGTGTTTCCTAATTCTAATAATAACGCCATTTTTGCCGATATCAAGCGCGGAAAAGACATCATTCGCGTGTACAATATTCATTTTCAATCCATAAAAATATCGCCAGACGTACACGAAATTTCCGAGAACATCGAGGTAATCAATCAACAAAAATCACAGAAATTATACAACCGAATTAGCAAAGCATTCAGGCAACAACAAGAACAAGCCGAAATTTTTATCGCTCACAAAAAAGAATGTACCTATCCGTTAATCATCTGTGGCGATTTGAATAACAGCGCCTTCTCGTACGTGTATCGCAATGTAAAAGGCAAATTGAGAGACACTTTCGAAGAAGCCGGAAAAGGCTTTGGGCAAACCTATACCTTTCGATACTACCCTGCGAGGATTGATTATATTTTTGCAGACAATCAAATGGAAGTTAAAGATTTTCAAAGTTTCCCCGAATTTCAAAACTCAGACCATTATCCCATCATAGCCAAATTGAGTTTTTAAAATCAGTTTTAGGAGCGAAACAAAAGGCTTTTTGGAGTTATGGTTTCCCGCTTTCCGTTATAATCTTATGCCCCGAACCCCGGGTCATAAGGATTTTCACTGCACACGAGCGACAGCGAACTGGCGAAGCAATCGTGGCTAAAGGACCGTCAATAGGTCATTTATTTCACAATAATCTTTTGATTTTTCAGATAATCCAAAGCAAATTTACCTTCATTAAAAATCAAATCCAGCACGCTCAAATTGTTGATAAAACCGTGTTTGTCGTCAAAAACTTGAGTGTAGCTCTCGAAAATATTAGGGTCTTTTTTGCCATTAACAAGGGTTCTAGCATCAAAAATATCATCTGCTACTTCGTGAAAATATTCATCTGTTCTTTTAAACTCAAGCGGATATCGAAGGCATTTTTCTATCAAAGCAATGGTTTCAAAATTCAAATCCATCAAATAAGTGTGCTTTTTTTCAAAAAATGGCATAAAATCATCTTCAAAAAACTCAAAGAAAGGGGAGCTTCTATAACCCGCTTCAAGCGATTTAAAGTGCTGCTTTTGCCAATCAAAATCATTCTCAATGATAATGTCTTTTGTTTTTTGATGTCCTTTGTTGGCATGCTTAATAGGAATATTTAGCATTTGAATCCCATTCGGACTATAAATGTAAGTTCTGTTTCTGTTAGTTTGCTTTTGAAAATTATCTTCAACTTCAAATGTCAGTACTTCCGACTGCACCATAGCCGCAAACTGACTGATAGAAGGGAAATACGAGGGGTGAATTAGTGTATTCATACTACTTTTTTAAAGTCAAAAGTCATATCTATCCGATAAGGAAAAATATGACTTTTGAAGAAACGTTATACATTGTGTTAAATCTCAGTTTTAGCTTTTCTTTTTTTCCAAAAATATTCTCCAATAAAGAAAGCAACTAAAGCAACTAAGAAATATTTGAAATAAGATTGAGGTTGACCTTCACCGCTAACGGTTGTGAAAACACGATCCCAACGAATTTTGTTGATGCCTTTTCCGTTAGTATCCCAGCTTAACCAAATAAAAATAGGTTTACCCACAATATGGTTTTCTGGAACAAATCCCCAATAACGACTGTCTTCAGAGTTATGGCGATTGTCTCCCATCATCCAATAATAATTTTGAGCAAAAGTGTAATTAGTAGCTACTTTACCATCAATTCGGATTTCGGTTCCGTTTACTTCTAATTTTTTATTTTCATAATCGGTTATGATATTTTTGTAAAAAGGAAGCGTTTCTAGATTCAAAGCCACTGTTTTTCCTTTTTGCGGAATATAAATTGGACCGTAGTTGTCTTGATTCCAGTTTTTGGTATGAGGAAAGACGCTTTTTTCTGCTCCTTTTGAAATTATTCTAGTCACCGAAGTAATACCTGGTACTTGCTTAAATCGTTCCGCACCGGCTGCAGTCAAAGCACTAATAAATAAAGTATCTCTTTTTTGGTCATCCAAAAAGCCTGCAGGGTCTGTAATGTCTAGTTCTTTGAACAGCGTTTCAAAATCAATTGGCGTTTTACCATCCAAAGCCAATTTGTACGAATATTGAGGTTTGGCTCTATCAGGTAAGATAAGTTCTTTACCGTCAATGTAAATTAAACCATCTTTTATAGATAAATTATCTCCTGGCAAACCTACACAACGTTTTACATAGTTTGATTTTTTATCGATAGGTTTATCAACGCGTAAGCCTGATTTGTCTCTAAATTGATATACGGTATCTACCGGCCAGTTGAATACTACAATGTCATTTCGCTTGATGTCTTCGATAGAAGGGAATCGCATATATGGCAATTGTGGCCAATTCAAATACGATTTTTTCTTAGTTAGCGGAATAGTATCGTGAACCATCGGCATCGCTACCGTTGTCATTGGAACTCTTGCTCCATAGTTCATTTTGCTTACAAACAAAAAGTCTCCCACCAATAAGGATTTCTCCAAAGATGAAGTAGGAATGGTAAAGGGTTGAATGAAATAAGTATGAACAATAGTAGCAACAATAACGGCAAACAATAATGAACTAACTGTATCAGCCGCTTTATGGTCAGGCGCTGTGTCTCTATCGGCAATATAATTCAACGGTTGTGTATAATTGATGTAATACAAATAAAAACCAAAAGTTAGAATTACCAAGATAGTGTCTACTGTAGAACGTCTTCCAAAACTACGCAAGGTTTCTACCCAAACCACAGGAAACATAATTAGGTTGATTACTGGAATGAACAATAAAATGGTCCACCAAGTTGGTCTTCCTATGATTTTCATCAATACAATAGCATTGTAAATAGGAATTGCTGCTTGCCAGCGTTTTCTTCCAGCACTTTCGTACATTTTCCACGTGCCCAAAAAATGGATTATTTGAATAACTAAAAAGAATACAAACCAAGAATATAGTGTCATAGGATTCGATATTTTTTAAAACTAATGTAGCTCTATGATTATTTAAAATTTAAAACATCTTTCATGGTGAAAACACCTTGTTTTCCTGCCAACCATTCTGCTGCAATAACAGCACCTAAGGCAAATCCTTCTCTGTTGTGAGCAGTATGCTTAATTTCGATAGAGTCGATAGGGGAGTTGTAGGTTACTGTATGTGTACCTGGTACTTCTCCTGTTCTAATGGCTTCAATGTGGAGTTCGTTTTCTTTTGGACTATTGTCTAGTGTCCATTTTGAATAGTTACTGTTTTCTATAACTCCTTCGGCAAGGGTAATAGCTGTGCCACTTGGTGCGTCTAACTTATGAATATGGTGAATTTCCTCCATTGAAACTTTGTAAGAATCATAAGGAGCCATTATTTTTGATAAATAGGAATTCAATTCAAAAAATAGATTTACCCCTAAACTGAAGTTAGAACTAGAAATAAAACCACCGTTTTTTTCTTTACATAAGGCAATCATTTCGTCATAGTGTTCTAACCAACCAGTTGTACCCGAAACGACAGGGACATTGTTGTTAAAACTAGCCGAAATATTGGCAACTGCTGCTGCTGGGACACTGAAATCTATGGCAACATCGGCTTTTTCTAGTCCTTCGTAAGTGTTGAATTCGTCTTTTTTCAAAACTATTTCGTGGCCTCTTTCAAGTGCAATTCTTTCGATTACTTGGCCCATTTTTCCGTATCCTAAAAGCGCAATCTTCATTTTTTTTGATTTAAAATAAGTACTTATTAAAAAGTATAATTGAAAGTTAGTCCAACGTTGGGACGAAACGTTACATCGTTTGGGTAAATTTCAGGTTTAAATGATAGGTTTTCATTTACATTAAACTGAATTAAAGCCGCATCTACATTGGCGTCAATAATATTTAGCACATAAAAACCAACGGTTACTAATGCCGATAAATCTCTGTTGCGTTGGTAGAATTTTTGTCCAGCAATGAGTCGGCTATTGTCTAAATAAGAAAATTTGTCATCAGTGTAACCTTCTAATCTTCTTTTGTAAGCATCACGATATTGATTGTATTTTCTATTATTGTCAATATAAAAATACAAGCTAGTACCTATTCCAGCATAAACTAGTGGAATTTTCCAATACTTTTTGTTGTAGGCTTGACCTAGACCTGGTAAAATAGCTGAGTAAAAAGCAGCTTTTGCAGGTGTTAGTGGGTCAATATCATTGGATTGGACAGTGTCTTTTGCAACTAAAACTTCCGTTTTTTTATCTTGTGCAAAAACAAAACCATTTCCGAGCATAAAAGCGAGGATACATATGGTAAGGAATTTAGTCACTACCCTTTGATTAATTTGATAATTCTGTTTAAATCTTCTTGAGAGTGAAATGGAATTGTTATTTTCCCTTTTCCTTTAGGGTCTACTTTCAAATCAACTTTGGTTCCAAAATAAGAATTAAAACTGTGCTGTTGCTCATCGTCAATTTCGAAAGCAGCAGATTTTGAAGGCGTATTTGATTTTGGTAACAAACTTTCGTGATAGTTTTTTACCAAAGTTTCAGTTTCACGCACCGATAGATTCTGGCTAACAATTTTCTGATACATCTGGGCTTGTACGTCTAAATCCTCAACATTGATGATAGCACGACCGTGTCCCATACTAATAAAACCGTCTCTAATTCCAGTTTGAATAATTGGGTCTAGTTTTAAAAGACGTAAATAGTTGGCAATGGTAGAGCGTTTTTTACCTACTCTTTCACTCATTTGTTCTTGAGTCAATTGGATTTCATCCATTAAACGTTGATAAGAAAGCGCAATCTCAATTGGGTCTAAGTCATGACGTTGAATGTTTTCCACCAAAGCCATAACTAATGATTCATTATCATTTGCAATTCGAATGTATGCAGGAATTGTAGTAAGTCCTACTAAAACAGAAGCACGCAAACGACGTTCCCCAGAAATTAGTTGGTATTTATTAAAATCTAATTTACGAACGGTAATAGGTTGAATCACACCTAATTCTTTAATAGAAGTGGCTAATTCACGCAGTGATTCTTCATTGAAATTAGTCCTAGGTTGAAATGGATTAATTTCAATAGCATCAATTTCAAGCTCAATAATATTACCAACAACTTTGTCTGCATTTTTGTCCTCAACCGATTTAATATCGTTTTCAGGGTCTTTTAATAATGCGGATAATCCTCTACCGAGTGCTTGTTTTTTTACTGCTTTTGTCATAAAACCTATTTGCTATTTTTCTTTATTATTTCTTGAGCTAAGTGAATATAGTTAACCGCTCCTTTACTAGTTGCGTCATAGTTGATGATACTTTCACCAAAACTAGGAGCTTCACTCAATTTTACATTTCGTTGGATTACAGTTTCAAAAACCATATCGTTGAAATGCTTTTGTACTTCTTCTAAAACTTGATTAGATAATCGTAGTCTAGAATCATACATAGTTAGTAATAATCCCTCGATGTCTAAATCTGGATTGTGAATTTTTTGAATACTTTTTACGGTATTCAATAATTTGCCTAATCCTTCGAGTGCAAAATATTCGCACTGAATCGGAATAATTACAGAATCAGCTGCAGTAAGTGCATTCAAAGTTAGTAAACCCAAAGACGGAGCACAATCAATCAAAATGTAATCGTATTCATCTTTGATACTATCTAATGATTTTTTGAGCATGTACTCACGGTTTTCTTTGTCTACCAATTCGATTTCGATAGCCACAAGGTCGATATGGGAAGGAATCACGTCTACGTTTGGAGCGGTACATTTCAGTAACGCTTCGTGCGGTGTATGACTGTGTTCTAAAATTTGGTAGGTGCCAATTTCAACTGATTCAACGTCAATTCCAAGTCCAGACGTGGCATTGGCTTGAGGGTCAGCATCAATTAATAAAACTTTTTTTTCTAAAACACCTAATGATGCTGCAAGATTTACGGATGTTGTAGTTTTTCCAACTCCTCCTTTTTGATTAGCAATCGCAATGATTTTGCCCATTTGTTTTTTGAATTTTGAGCGGTAAAAATACAATTTTTTATGGTTATTGAAAATCTATTTAATAACATTTGTGATTGTTTTCAGAAACCATTTTCAAGACTATATTTTTTACAAGCGAAAGCGCTTCTAATTACGGAATTATTTTTTTTACGGTTATTTTATGGCTATTTGTTAAATCTCAAAGGCAAAAAAAAGTGGAGTTACTTGCTAGGTTCTTCTTTTTTAGAAGTATTTAATTTAATGAGTAAATGATTTTTTAAAATTTTTAGTATTGAAATTGTATCAACTAAATGAACGAAACATGTTGATTGATGCTTAAAAAAACTAGTAAATATATTATGTGTTAGTATTCAATGATTTTGTCAATTACAAAAACTTTTGAAGCTTCTCCATTTTTTAATTTGTATTGAATTTGTCGAGTTCCGCCGGTAGGCTTACTATTACTGTCTCCTTCTTTATACAAAGGGAATCGTTGCACGAAAGTGTTTTCGACAATTGCAAAATCATCATGACCCATATATCCTTTGTTTGTTTTGGGATTGTCAACTATGCTAGGAATAGAGATTTCGCTCATTGATTTATTGTTGTTTCCAGAAAAACCTATGGCTGTTCCGTAGCTTCCACTTCCTGAACTAGTAATGTAAATCATTAATTCCGGAGAACCATCAGCATTTATGTCGTCAACTTCAATATTTGTAACCGTTCCTTCAATGGTTTTGATAACTTTTGTGTTGTCTGATTCAAAGCCTGAGGGTTGAATCGATAGGGTGTCGCCTGATTTAGTTATATCAAAACTTATGGTTTTATAAGAAACAGTCTTTTTAAAAGCTGTTTTTGGTTCTACTGGCTCTGAACTTGTAGTAGTAATGGAATCTTTTGGCTTATTGGATTCGGTAGTTGTTTCCGTTTTCTTTTGACAACTAATAGAAAAAAGTGCTAAAGTTAGTGCTAAGCTGATTAAATGATACTTTTTCATTTTAAATGATTGTTTTTTAATTGATTAATAGTTGAAAGTTAATAAAAATGAAATGATAATCCCAATTCTAATCTCTAAAATTGATAGTAAAATTATGTATTGAAAGTTGTTCTAAGTATTTGGAATTGAATTGAATGGTTTGTTTTTGGTGATGACCTAAGATATTAAGTAATTTTATTTCTGAAATAACTTGTGATAGCCAAAAAAGTATTCTATATTTGCACCCGCGTTACGGGGTGTAGCGTAGCCCGGTTATCGCGCCTGCTTTGGGAGCAGGAGGTCGCAGGTTCGAATCCTGCCACCCCGACAAAATCCTTTCTGTTTTTCAGAAGGGATTTTTTTTGTATATATGGAATTTACAGTTTACATATTATATTCAAAATCCGCTGACAAGTTTTATGTTGGTTATACTTCTATGACTATTGATGAACGACTAAGGCGTCATTTAAGTAATCATAAAGGTTTTACTGGAAGAATTAAAGATTGGGAGTTGTTTTATTTTGAGAAGTTCCCAGAAAAGAGTGAAGCTATTAAAAGAGAAAAAGAAATAAAAAGTTGGAAAAGCAAAGTCAAAATCCAACTCTTAAAAAAGTAGTGAACGGTTATCGCGTCCCGATGGTAATCGGGAAGGTCGCAGGTTCGAATTTCCGTTAAACGGAATAAACACTGCCACCCCGACAAAATCCTTTCTGTTTTTCAGAAGGGATTTTTTTGTATATATGGAATTTACAGTTTACATATTATATTCAAAATCCGCTGACAAGTTTTATGTTGGTTATACTTCTATGACTATTGATGAACGACTAAGACGTCATTTAAGTAATCATAAAGGTTTTACTGGAAGAATTAAAGATTGAGAGTTGTTTTATTTTGAGAAGTTCCCAGAAAAGAGTGAAGCTATTAAAAGAGAAAAAGAAATAAAAAGTTGGAAAAGCAAAGTCAAAATCCAACTCTTAAAAAAGTAGTGAACGGTTATCGCGTCCCGATGGTAATCGGGAAGGTCGCAGGTTCGAATTTCCGTTAAACGGAATAAACACTGCCACCCCGACAAAATCCTTTCTGAGTTTCAGAAGGGATTTTTTATTTTCTATTTGTCACGTCTAGGATAAGTGACTCAAAAAAACATTTTATAACAAATACTATTGCACTATACTTAGTAAGAATGTGTTTTTTTATTACCCCATAATCAAAACAAATACTTCAAATCGAGTTATTATTTTTTAAAATCCTATTTTTGCGTGTATTTTAAAAAACTCAAAACACAATGTCAAATACTATCGAAAAAATAAAATGCCTAATTATAGGTTCAGGACCTGCGGGTTATACCGCTGCTATTTATGCTGCTAGAGCCAATATGAATCCAGTTTTGTACCAAGGAATGCAACCTGGTGGACAGTTGACAACGACCAACGAAGTAGAAAATTTCCCTGGTTATGTAGATGGTGTAACTGGTCCAGAAATGATGATCCAGTTGCAACAACAAGCGCAACGTTTTGGTGCCGATGTGCGCGATGGTTGGGCTACCAAAGTTGATTTCTCTGGCGATATCCACAAAGTTTGGATTAATGACACCATCGAATTGCACTGCGAAACCGTAATTATTTCTACAGGAGCTTCTGCAAAATATTTAGGTTTACCATCGGAACAACATTATTTAAAAATGGGTGGAGGAGTTTCTGCTTGTGCCGTTTGCGATGGATTTTTCTACAGAAATCAAGAAGTAGTAATCGTTGGAGCAGGGGATTCAGCTTGCGAAGAAGCACACTACCTATCTAAGTTGTGTAAAAAAGTAACGATGTTGGTTAGAAGCGATAAATTCAGAGCTTCCAAAATTATGGAAGAAAGAGTTCGCAAAACCGAAAACATCGAAATCCTTTTAAACCACGATACCGTTGAAGTTTTAGGAGATGAACAAGTCGTTTCGGCTATCAAAGTAAAAAACAAAACCACCGATGAAGTGTATGACATTCCAGCTACTGGATTTTTCGTAGCCATTGGTCACAAACCCAACACCGATATTTTCAAAGATTACCTGACCTTAGACGAAACGGGATATATCGTAAATGTTCCTGGAAGTTCCAAAACGAATGTGGCAGGAGTTTTCGTAGCAGGAGACGCTGCCGATCACGTATACCGCCAAGCCATTACTGCTGCGGGTACAGGTTGTATGGCCGCATTGGATGCTGAGCGTTATTTGGCTGCCAAAGAATAATCTTTTTAGGAGCAGTAGTCAAAGCGCTTTTTTGTATTCAAAGTCCCGCTCTCCGTTATAATCTTTGTTGCCGAACCCCGGCAACAAAGGATTTCCACTACAATCGGGGCTAAAGAGCAGCAATGAGAATTTTGGGTTGCATTCTTAATTTAGACATAAAAAAAGTCCTTCACGAAGAAGGACTTTTTTTATGTCAACCAAAAACTATTCTTGGCTTATCGAACCGCCAGAATTTTCGCTTTTTTTCAGGCTTTTTGGCTTATTTTTATAAGAGATATTTCCTCCACTAGATGCTTCGGCATCAAGGCTCACCAACGGATGTAATGATTGTATACTTCCTGAGGAAGCCTGTGATTTAATATCGTTTGCCAATAGCTCTTCGGCATTGATAGAACTTCCGCTCGAAGAATTGGTTTCTAAGCTAATAGCTTTACCTTTCAATTCAATGCTACTTCCGCTTCCCGAATCACAAATAATTTTTTCAGACTCTACGTTCAAATCCAAAGAAGCCGCACTCGATGCATCAATCTTAAATTCAGCAGCTTTAAGGGTAGATTTGCTATTCACAGTCGAAGCACTATTGGCTTCTATACCTTCAATGATAGGAGCGCGAACAATAACTTTTTTCGAAGTGATATTTAAGAAAGAACTGTATTTACATCCAATAATAAGCTTGCCATTTTCTACTTTGGTAGTGATTTCTTTTTGCAAATTATCATCGGCTTCTACTATAATCTCAACTCTGTCGGCTTGTTCTACTACCAAATCGATAGCGTTTCCTACTTCAATACTTTTAAAATCGCCATTTACAATTCTCTTTTCGGTAGTTACATTACCACTTCCTGTGATGGAATTGAAATTTGTGGACAAGTTACAAGAGGCAAAAAGTAAAGCGGTCAATGTAACAATGATGAATTTTGTTACTAAAGTGATTATTTTTACCATAGCTATTCGGTTTTGATGATTATTCCGTCTTTATTGATTTTTAATTCTTTTATATCCTTATTGGATTTAATTAAAGTATCTTTTTTAATAGAAATACCATTTTCGTTGATGGTAACATTAGTAGATTTTGAATCGTTTTCTACATCATTCCACTCGTCCTCATCATCAGGGCAATTTAAACATTTTATCTGAGAATCAGTCACTTTGTAAACGTAATTATCTGAGCTGTAGTGTAAATTAAAGAAATCATTGTCTGAACGATCGTAGTTTTGTACCGATGCGTCTGGTTTCAATAACGTACCTTCTGGTAAATACAAGTACAATTCAACTTCTTGATCACGGAATTTGTTTTTTACATCTGTCAATAAATAATTGTCTAAGTACAAATGATTTCCTTCTACTTTTATCCCATATTGAATTTTTTCAGCTCTGAATTTTGCGTCTTGAAACGATTTTCCTTTCGCCGTTCTTTCAATTTGGATGTAAGGAGTTTTTTCATCGGTATACAAAATTCTCAAGCTTACATTGTTAGAATAAATCAATTTGTTGTCTGCAGAGTCTTGTACAAATTCAAATTCAGTATGCTCGTCAATATCTTTTGTGTAATAATCATTGTATCTGAATTTTACGAATAAAGTATCGTTTGCACTCAAAGGAATGTTTTGTTTTGCTACTGTTTTTCCATCATATGCTACTTGAGTAGCTGTTTTTACTCCAATAGAGATGAGGATTGCAATAGAGATTAACCACAATGCTAATAAACTATATTTAGCGATATTTCCAATAGAACCTATTGTTGGCGACAATAATTTAAATCCTAATACAGTAAGGAAAAAGAATGGGATTCCGATAGCAAAAAACATCAATAGACCAAAGCTCCAAACAGGATAGTCAGCAAAGTTCCCTGCTTCTACAAAGTTTTGCCAAGGAAAATCGATGAATGCTGAAGAACCTAATGTAAATACACCAATAAATAAGCTAACTAGTGTAAAAAGTCCTGTCAAAATCAAAATAACGCCTAAAACTTTAGCAAAAACTTTAAAAAGTGTCATAATGAAGTCACCCAGAGTATTGCCTAGCTTTTCTGCTCCCGATTTGACTTGGTTTCCCATTTTGTCATAATCGGCATTTTTGAATTTACCAGATACGTTTTCAAATTCTTCACGTACTTTTTTTTCAATATTAGAGATCGTTACGGGTTCGCCAGTCATTTCTAGTTTTTCCGAAGTAGTGATGGCTTCAGGAGTTACAATCCATAGAATGATATAAGCCAATATACCTGAACCAAATCCAGCAAAAACAAAGATTAAGAACATGATTTTTAACCAAACCGCATCGATACCAAAGTAATGTCCAAGACCTGTGGCTACACCACCAATCATTCCTTTTTCTTTGTCACGGTATAATTTTTTGGTGTTTCTAGCGCTATACTCATTAAATTTTTGTGAACTACTTGTTTCTTCTTCAATGATATAGTCTTCTGGTTGTCCCATTACTGCGATAACTTCGTCTACGTCTTTCAGACCTACAACGTGTTTGTCGCTCTTTTGTTTTTCATTCAATAATTCTGAAACACGCATTTCGATGTCTTTTATGATTTCTTCTTGACCAGAAGATTTAGACAAAGAGCGTCTTATAGCTTCAAAATATCGAGTTAATTTTTGGTATGCATCTTCATCAATATGGAAGAACATTCCTCCTAGGTTTATATTTACAGTTTTGTTCATGACTATTTTTTTTGGTTGGTTATTAGACTTACAGCTTCGGATAATTCATTCCAAGTGCCGCTTAATTCAGTTAAAAAGGTTTGACCTATTTCAGTAAGACCATAATACTTTCTTGGTGGTCCAGAGGTTGATTCCTCCCAACGATAGTTGAGTAATCCATCATTTTTTAATCGAGTTAGCAAAGGATAAATGGTTCCCTCTACTACTAACAATTTAGCGTCTTTTAAAGTGTCTAATATTTCAGAAGTGTAGGCATCTTTTTCTTTTAATACAGATAAGATGCAAAACTCGAGAACACCTTTACGCATCTGGGCTTTTGTGTTTTCAATGTTCATAATTTTCGTTTTGATTTTTTGTTTGATTAGAACTGTTCGTTTTTTGATTACTTTCCATTACAGGTGATAGTTGAGATGATTTATAGCGTTGATTAGACTACTATATACTACTTTATAATTGATTACTTTATAAAGGGAATAGTGAATGGATATTGATATTTTTCTCCATTTGATGTTTTGACAGCTGCAATAATGATCAAGAAGAATTCTGCTATTTTGAATCCAACAAAAGTAAGAGCAGCGATGATCCCAACTGTAATAAGTCCAATGTGGTCTTCAAAATTAAAGTCTCTAATCACTAATCCTTGATTGTGGTAGAATTCATCAAAGGTCATATTGTTAAAAACAGTAAAAATTAATATCGGTAATGCTATTGCTGCCAATACCAAAGAGTAAATAAGGATACTTAATTGAAAATTAATAGCTTGTTTTCCGTGATGGTCTACAAATTCTGATTGATCTTTTTTTGAAGTCCAAATCAAAATAGGGAAGATATAATTTCCAAAAGGAATTATATACTGGCTCAGTGTACTCAGATGAGTAAATGTTGCAATGTTTTTTTCTGATGATGTTTCCATGATTTAAAGTATATAGTAATTTCTTATGCAAATATATGTCTAAAAAAAAGTATCTTGTATCGCATAGTAGTGAATATTAACAAAATATTAACAAATTTATTTTTTTTAGTTGCTGCTTATTTAGTTGTTTTCTGTTGATTAGTAGTACTTTGAGTGTGTTATTTGGAGATGTGGTTATGGTTTAGGGGTGATATTGTAATTTTGTATGTATGCATAGTATTTTTTTGTACTTTTACCCAAAAACCAATATATAATGGAAATAAACGTATCAAAATTGAATCAATTTTTATTTTTTAAACTTCCTTCGGCTTTTTTGTGTGGAGTAAGGGTAAAAGCAATTAACGAAAAGCAATGTGTAGTAAGTGTAAAGCACCGCTGGATCAATCAAAATCCGTTTAATTCTATGTATTTTGCTGTTCAAGCAATGGCTGCAGAGTTGTCTACAGGGGCATTAGTAATGTATCAAATTCAAAAAAGCGGTAGAAAAATTTCTATGTTAGTAGCTAACAACAAAGGGAATTTTACCAAGAAAGCCACAGGCAGAATTACATTTATCTGTAATGATGGACATTTGATAGAAGAAGCAATAAAACAAACTATTGCGACAGGTGAGGGGCAAACCTTTTGGATGAAATCCATCGGAACCGATGAAAAAGGAGTTCAGGTTTCTGAAATGGATTTTGAATGGAGCGTTAGAGTAAAATAGTTAGTTCTAGATTTAAGTAAAAAATAAAAAAATGCCTCAATTGAGGCATTTTTTTATTTTGATTTTTTAGAAGAGCAACATTTTTTACCTTCTGCTTTGCATTCGGTCTTTGTTTTTGTTGCTTCTTTTTTAGTTGTTGAAGTTTCTTTTTTTGTTTTTTCTTTAGCTGGAGCTTCTTGTGCTTGAACTGACAAAGCAAAGAATGAAAAAGCTAAAATTGCGGCTACTTTTTTCATTGTATTTAAGTTTAGTTTATGATATACTTTTATATGCTATCAAATATAACAAGAAAATCAATTGTACGATTTTTGAGGCTCTCTTTTTGATAAAAATTAACAAAAAATCTTTAATGTATTTATTGATTAGGGTTTTTATTAGTGAAGTGACGATAGGATAATGTAGGGTATAAAAAAAGCCTCAAATAGTAAATTTGAGGCTTCTGGTAGCGAGACCGAGATTTGAACTCGGGACCTCAGGGTTATGAATCCTGCGCTCTAACCAACTGAGCTATCTCGCCTTATTCTGGTTAATCAAATAACCCCTGAATGCGGGTGCAAATATAGAAATAAAATTAGAGTTGGCAAGTATATTTACTCAAAAAATATTTTTTTTTAAAATCGTTTTATTTTGGCATTATATTCTTATATTTCCAAAAAAAAAAAGTAAGTATGGATCAAAAAGTAAGATATGAGATTGAATTCCCTATAAACTCATCTCCGCAATTACTGTATCAATATATATCGACACCTTCGGGTTTGGCGGAATGGTTTGCTGATGATGTGAATTCAAGAGGGGAATTTTTTACTTTCATTTGGGATGATACACAAGAAAAAGCGAGATTGGCTTCGAAAAAATCAGGTGAAAAAGTTAAATTTAGATGGGTCGATGATAAAAACAAAGACACAGATTATTTTTTTGAATTGCATATTCTTGAGGATGAGTTGACTAAGGATGTCTCTTTGTTGGTAATTGATTTTGCTGAGAAAAACGAAATACCTGAAGCTTCACAATTGTGGGAAAATCAAATTTCTGATTTAAAACATCTCATAGGTTCCGTGTAGTAAAAGTCTATTTTAAACTATATCTTTGCCCTAAACTAACTTTAGGGCTTTTTTTATGATTAATTTTAATGGAATACTTCAGGACTCAGATACAAATTTGTTAGAACAAAATCGTGGTTTTTTATATGGCGATGCGGTGTTTGAAACATTGAAAATTGTTGGGGGCAAGATTTTATTTTTTGAAGATCATTATTTTAGATTAATGGCGGCTATGCGAATCGTTCGTATGGAAATTCCAATGAATTTTACACTAGAATATCTTGAAGAACAAGTTTTATCATTGGTAAAAAATAATAATATAGAGCAATCTGCTCGTGCTAGAATAACAGTTTATAGAAACGATGGTGGATTTTATTTGCCAACGAATACTACGGTTTCTTTTTTGATTCAAGCTTCGGCAATAGAGAGTCGAGTATATAGTATTAGCGAAAAGGAATATGAAGTGGATTTGTATAAAGATTTTTATATTACTAAGCAATTATTGTCTACGCTGAAGACTACTAATAAAATGATTCACGTTACGGGAAGTATTTATGCAAAAGAAAATGACTTGGACAATTGTATTTTGCTAAATGACAGTAAAAATGTTGTTGAGGCTTTGCAGGGTAATTTGTTTATGCGAATGGGTAATACATTAATAACGCCACCAATTAGCGAAGGATGTTTGAATGGGATTATGAGAAAGCAAATTTTAAGTTTGGCAAAAAAGGAAACCAATTTTGAAGTTGTTGAGCAAATCATATCTCCTTTTGACCTTCAAAAAGCAGATGAATTGTTTATAACAAATGTTATTAAAGGGATTCAACCGATTACAAAATACAGAAAAAAAGTATTTACAATTGAAACCGCTAAAATGTTGAATGATTTACTCAATCAACATTTAGCAATGAATTAGTTTAGATAAGGATTTTCCGGTGCGTTAGACCAAATTAAATAGTCTCCACCTAGTTCCATTAACTGCTCTTTCCAGAAATGAGTAGAAGATTTTCCGATTATTTTGTTTTCATACAAGTTTTTGGCGACAATCCAAGAGTTGCCCTCCATTTCGTTTTCTAATTGTTTTTCATCCCAACCTGTATAACCAAGAAAAAAACGGATGTTATTTTTTCCTATCAGGCCAGAATTGATCAATTCTTTAGTGGATTCAAAATCGCCTCCCCAGTAGATGCCGTTTGATATTTCAACGCTATTAGGAATGAGATTGGGAATGTTATGAATAAAGTAAAGATTATCTTGTTCAACAGGGCCACCATTGTATATTTTGAATCGAGCATCAATTTCAGGAATCAAATCATTAATGGTGTATTTTAAAGGTTTGTTGATGATGAAACCAATTGAGCCTTCTTGGTTGTGATCGGCTAATAAAATTACGGATCTATTAAATGATAAATCACCAATTAGCGAAGGTTCTGCTATTAGCAGGTGTCCTTTTTTTAATTTTTCTGATATCATAACATTTCTTTTTTTATTAAATTTAACTAAAATAAATTTAGATTGCCAAAAATAATCGTTCAAATGCAAAAAAAAACCCTCCATATGGAGGGTTTTTGATGTATTATTGTTAGAATGGATTAATTTACTGCTCCTTCTAAATCAGCTCCAGCTTTGAATTTTACAACGTTTTTTGCTGCAATTTGAATAGTTTTTCCTGTTTGTGGGTTTCTACCGTCTCTAGCCGCTCTTGAAGAAACTGACCATGATCCAAAACCTACTAAAGATACTTTTCCTCCTTTTTTCAAGGTACCACTTACATTTCCTAAAAATGATTCTAATGCTAATTTTGCAGCTGCTTTAGTAATTCCTGCATCAGCAGCAATAGCGTCGATTAATTCTGATTTGTTCATAATAAATAGTTATTAATTGTTGGTTAAAATGTTATTACAACAAATTTAGTAGGATTTACGTTCCTTGCAAGTGTTTTTGTGATTTTTAAATAAAATTGTTAATAACTTGCTTTTTTTGTTCATAAAAGAGGTCTGAAAAAGTATTAAAGTTTGGGAGTGCCTATTTTTACTGATGTTAAGCCACCTTCGCATTTTCAGAAAGTGTAATTCCATTTAGTAGTTCCGCAGTCTTCATTCTTTTTTTTCCAGGGAATTGCAAACTCAAAATTTCAATAAAACCATTTTGAACGGCTATTTTTAGTTCTTTTTTAGTGCTAATGATACTTCCAATGGGGCTATTGTGTGATTCTATAATAGGTTTCGACTCGTAAATCTTTACATTGTATTCGGTATTGTTGTCATTAAAATAGCACCAAGCAGCTGGATATGGGCTTAAACCACGAATCAAATTGTGGATGCTTTCGGCAGATTGATTCCAATCTATTTTGCAATTTTCTTTATTGAGCTTGTAGGCAGTTTTGATTACGTCTGAATCTTCTTGAATTCTAGTGGTTACTTTGTTGGATTCGATAAGTTGTAAAGTTTCTACAACTGTTTCACTTCCGATATACATGAGTCGGTCATGCAGTTGCCCTGCCGTTTCTTCATTGCCGATTGTTGTTTCTTTGCTAAGGATCATAGCTCCTGTATCGATTTTGTCATCTATAAAGAATGTGGTAACTCCAGTTTTGGTTTCCCCATTGATAATAGCCCAATTGATAGGTGCCGCGCCACGATAATTAGGTAATAGGGAAGCATGTAGATTAAAAGTTCCCAATTTTGGCATTTCCCAAACTACTTTTGGAAGCATTCGGAATGCTACAACAATTTGTAAATTGGCATTTAGAGCTTGTAATTCTGCTAAAAAACCTTCGTCTTTTAAATTACTAGGTTGTAGTATTTTTAATCCTTTTTCTAGTGCATATTCTTTTACTGCTGAATATTTGATTTTTTGACCACGTCCAGCAGGCTTATCAGTTGCAGTAATTACTCCAACTACGTCAAAATTATTTTTGATTATTGTATCCAGAATTCCCACGGCAAACTCAGGAGTTCCCATAAAAACGATTCGTAATTTTTCCATTTTATTGTAAAGTGTATTTGTTGTTGGGTAGAATTTTGATTTTGTCATGTTCCAACAAGGTTTGAAGTGCAAAGATAATAGCGTCGGCGCTTTTTTGAGTCTTTTTTTCGAGTTCTCTCGAGTTCAAATCTTCTATTTGCAAAAAATCAAGTATGACATTGGGCAACTCTTCATCAAGATAAGTGGGCTTTGATTTGGAGATACAATAAGAACAAATACCACATTCCGGGCTTGATTTTTCGCCAAAATAAGCAAGAAGCTGTTGACTCTTACATTGGTGTTTATTTTGTATGTATGCTATGACACTAGCAAGATGTTCTTTTTTTAACTGGTTTTGTTGATCCAAATGTTTAATTACCCGATTGATGGTTCGTTCGTCTTCTCTTACTTCATTAAAAAGAATGGTTGCATCATTGTTTTTGGCATGATAATCAATGATTTCTTTTTCAGTTAATTTTTTTAAAACCAATTGAACGGCTTCTTCTTTTACGTTTGCTTTTTTTGCGATTAACGAAAGATTAAAAGGAGTTTGCATTTCGTATATGCCAGGATATGTTCGAAGAATAGCCAGGATAATCTCTTCGTCGTTTGGATTAAGGCTAATATATCGAATGACTTCTTTCGACGGAATTAAAAATTGCAAAGTTATTTTTTCAGAGAATTCTTGAGATAAAGAAATAATGCCTTGTTGGTCCAAAAATTGTAATGCTTGATACGTTTTTAGAATAGGAAAACTATATTTTGTGCAAAAATGGTTTAAGTTGAAAGTGAACTGTTCGTTTATTCCTTCTCCATAAGCGATTTGAAAATAATTACAAAGTTTAACAAAAGTCAAATTCAAAAAAGGACGATCTGGTAGATTATTGATGAACTGTGACTCCGCCTGAATACTATCAGAGGGGCTATTTAATAAAATGGCATACGCTTTATTACCATCTCTTCCTGCTCTTCCTGCTTCTTGGTAGTAGTTTTCTAAATTTTCGGGTAATTGAATATGAATGACCGTTTTTACATTTGCTTTGTCAATTCCCATTCCAAAAGCATTGGTGGCAACGATAACTTGGGTCTCTTCATTCATCCATCGTTGCATGTTTTTCTCTTTTTCTTTATAGGATAGACCACCATGGTAATAGGTGGCTTTAAATCCTAAAGTGTTGAGCTGTGCTGCAAGGTCTAAACACGATTTTCTGTTTCTTACATATATGATAGACGGTGCAGGATTTTTTATCAGTATTTGTTGAATGCGATATAGTTTGTCCTCGACTTCAAAAACCATATAAGCTAAATTGTTTCTTGCAAATGATTTTTGAAAAACAGTGGGTTGATATAAGTTGAGATCCTGAATGATGTCTTCTTTAACTTTTGGTGTAGCTGTTGCCGTCAATGCCAAAAAAGGAGTGTTAGGAAAATGTTCTTTAAGATGGCAGATTTTTAAGTAAGCAGGTCTAAAATCATGACCCCATTGAGATACACAATGCGCTTCGTCAATAGCAATTAAGTTAATAGGGAGGTTTTTGATTCTGTCTAAAATCCAATCAGCTTGGAGCCGTTCTGGAGAAAGGTATAAGAATTTGTAATTCCCAAACTGACAATTGTCTAGCAAATCAATGATTTCTTCAGTTCCAATTCCGCCAGTTAGAGCTATGGCTTTGATGTTGCGCTGTTGAAGATTAGCAACTTGGTCTTTCATCAAAGCTACAAGAGGAGATATAACCAAACAAATGCCATCTTTCATTAGGGCTGGAACTTGAAAACATACCGATTTTCCTCCTCCTGTAGGAAGAATGGCCAGGGTGTCCTTACCCTTGTGAACAGATTCGATAATTTCCTGTTGAAGTGAACGGAAGTTATCGTGTTTCCAATATTTTTTTAGAATTTGTAAGGCTTCATGCATGGATTTCAGTTTCGTTCAAACTAGAAATCTGTTTCCGATTTCTTAATTATTTGCTAGAAATTCGGTCTAAGATAAAAAGAATTCTATTATCAACGGTATCTTTTGGGACTTCGATTAATTCGTACCCATAGTTTTGATAGGTTTCTTTCAAATGAAGATATATTTGTTGTGCTTGTTCGTAGTTTTCGTAGCGTTCACCATCGCTTTCGTAAATTTCTTCCCAAGGGGGAAGCATGAATATTTTTGAATAAGTGCAAGTCACGCAGGCTTCCTCAAAGTGTGGAGGATAAGCATCTCCAATAAAATTCATATAAGCGACTACATCTGGTACGCCTCTGTCTATAAAAACCACTGGATGAGGTTCTTCTTGTGCGTCGTTAAATTGTTTAATTCTTCCTTCTAGTAGTTTTTGACTAAACAATATTGGGTCTTCTAGAAATAATTGATCGATTCCTAGTTTTTTGGCTTCGGCAGTTACTTGTCTTGAGATTTCAGGATAGCAGCAATGCCCCATAGCCGTAAGCTGATTTATGATAGTTGATTTTCCTGTTCCAGGACCTCCAATGATAACAATGATTTCTTTTTGCACGTTTTGTAAATAAGGGCGCAAATTTACCTAAACTTATTGGTTTTCAAAACATTTTTGTTGGGATTATTTATGGCAGAATCTTCAATTGATTTTGATTGTACTTTTGAGTATCAAAAGAAGCTAAATGTATTGGCTTTTAGAGTTTTGCTTTCGGTTTTCTTTTTTGTGTTACAAAAAACAGTTTTTTGAGCAAAGCTAGTTTCTCTTCTTTGATCATTCTAAAAAAAATCCTAAATCCTGGACCTAAATTCTTGAATCTGCCTTCAAAAATGTATATTTGCGTTTATTTTAAATTAGTAATGGATAAAGACAAAGAGAAAGAGACCGCTGCTTTTTATGAAAGATTGCAAGTAGAATTAGATAAAAGTAATACTTGGCCTGCAGAATATTTGTTTAAATTTATCGTTCCATCAGTGGATGGAAATGTGAAAAAAGTAGAGGAGGCTTTCAATTGTATGGGAGCCGTAATTAAAACTACAAAATCAAAAACCGGTAAATTCACCAGTGTTTCTGTTGATGTGACCATGAAAAACTCACAAGAAATTATTGAAAAATACCAAGAATTATCTACAATTGAAGGTATTGTTTCCCTATAATTATGATCGAAAAATATAAAAAAGAAAATGCGAATGATGTAGTGTGTCATTTGGAGTATAATTCTGAAAGAAAACATTTAATCATTCCTGAGTATGGTCGTCATTTGCAAAAATTGATCGAGCAAGCTACTGATATTAAGGACGATGAAGAGCGTAATAAAGCCGCTAGATACATCATTCAAGTAATGGGAAGCTTAAATCCTCATTTGAGAGATGTCCCAGATTTTCAGCATAAGTTATGGGATCAATTATTTATCATGTCCGACTTTCGTTTGGCGGTAGATTCTCCATATCCTATCCCGTCACGTGAAGTTTTACAATTGAAGCCAGAAGTTTTACAGTATCCTCAAAATTATCCTAAGTACCGATATTATGGTAATAACATCAAATATATGATTGATGTAGCCAATAAATGGGAAGAAGGCGAAATGAAAAGTGCTTTGGTGAAGGTAATTGCCAATCATATGAAGAAATCGTATTTGAGTTGGAACAAAGACACGGTAAAAGACGATGTTATTTTTGAGCATTTGTATGAGCTCTCTGGTGGAAAATTGAATTTGTTGCAAAGCAAAGAAGAGCTTTTGGGAACTACAGATTTACTTCGAACAAACAAAAGGATGTCGAATAAGATCACACCTTCCAATCAACAAAAGAATCAAAACAATAAAAATAAATCGGGTAAAACACCGATGCACAAAAATCAAAATAGAAAACAGCAGTAATTATAGTGTAGGATAATTATTGATTAATATAAATTGGTATAACAAATGGGAATTTTCAAGATCGAAGGTGGAATTCAATTAAAAGGAGAAATCACCCCACAAGGTGCAAAAAATGAAGCGTTACAAATTTTATGTGCCGTACTGCTAACTCCAGAAAAAGTAACAATCAATAATATTCCAGATATTATTGATATCAATAAGTTAATCACTTTGTTGGGTAACTTAGGAGTTAAAATTCAAAAAAACGGAAATAGTTCCATTACTTTTCAGGCTGATGAAGTAAATATGGGCTATTTAGAGACTGAGGCTTTTAAAAAAGAAGGAGGTTCTTTACGTGGTTCGATTATGATTGTTGGTCCATTATTAGCTCGATTTGGTAAAGGCTATATTCCTAAACCAGGGGGAGATAAGATTGGAAGAAGAAGATTGGATACCCATTTTGAAGGATTTATCAATTTAGGCGCTAAGTTTAGATACAATAGAGAAGATCATTTCTATGGAGTAGAAGCTCCAGATGGACTTACAGGAACAGATATGTTATTGGACGAAGCCTCAGTAACAGGAACGGCTAATATCGTAATGGCTGCCGTTTTGGCGAAAGGTACAACTACAGTTTACAACGCTGCTTGTGAGCCTTATTTGCAACAATTATGCAAAATGCTCAATGCAATGGGAGCTAAAATTTCAGGTGTTGGGTCTAATTTGTTGACTATTGAAGGAGTAGAAGCATTAGGTGGATGCGAACACCGTATTCTTCCGGATATGATTGAGATTGGTTCTTGGATAGGATTAGCGGCAATGACTAAATCTGAGATTACGATAAAAAATGTAAGTTGGGAAAATCTTGGAGTTATTCCTAATGTATTCCGTAAACTGGGGATTACATTAGAGAAAAAAGGAGATGATATTTATATTCCAGCTCACATTAATGGTTACCAAGTGAAAACAGATATTGATGGTTCTATTTTAACCATTGCTGATGCACCTTGGCCTGGATTTACTCCAGATTTGTTGAGTATTGTTTTGGTAGTAGCTACTCAAGCTAAAGGTGACGTATTGATACACCAAAAAATGTTCGAAAGCCGTTTGTTCTTCGTAGATAAGTTAATCGATATGGGAGCAAAAATTATTTTGTGTGACCCACATAGAGCGGTAGTTATTGGGCATGATTTCAAATCGCAATTAAAAGCTACTACAATGTCTTCACCAGATATTCGTGCGGGTATTTCGTTATTGATTGCTGCTTTGTCAGCGAAAGGAACAAGTACTATTCAAAATATTGAACAAATTGATAGAGGATACGAGCGCATTGATGAGCGTCTTAGAGCTATCGGAGCCAATATTGTAAGAGCTTAATTTTTTTTTTGAGTACTTAGTAATTAGTCCATAGTGAATAGCGCAATGGACTAGTTGCTAAATCTTGACTAAATACAAGTTTAGTTTTTACTAAATCAACAATTCGCTTAAAATTAATAATTAGTTTTAGTCCTTAGTAATTAGCCAAATTGACTAATTGCTAAGGACTAACTGCTAAGGACTAAGGACTAAATTATGACAAAAGAACAAAAGGCTATAAAAGCAACTTATTTTAGTATTATTGGTAATACTTCTTTAGCTATTGTAAAAGGATTGGCTGGTTTTTTTGGTAATTCTTATGCGCTAATTGCCGATGCGATTGAATCTACTACGGATATTTTCGCGTCTTTTTTGGTCCTTTTTGGAATCAAATATTCGAATAAACCTGCAGATGATAATCATCCATACGGACACGGTCGTGCTGAACCTTTAATTACGTTTTTGGTAGTTGGTTTTTTGATTACTTCGGCAACGATTATTGCGTATGAGAGTATTCAGAATATAGGAACTCCTCATGAATTACCTAAATCATGGACACTTTATATTTTGGGAACCATTATTGTTTGGAAAGAATATTCGTTTCAACTAGTGATGAAAAGGAGTAAAGAAACTAATAGTTCTTCTTTGGAAGCCGATGCTTGGCATCATAGAAGCGATGCTATTACTTCGGTAGCGGCATTTTTAGGTATTTCTATCGCACTTTATTTTGGTAAAGGTTATGAATCTGCCGATGATTGGGCGGCTCTTTTTGCATCTGGTTTTATTTTGTACAATAGCTATAAAATATTTAGACCGGCTTTGAGCGAAATAATGGATGAACATCTATATGATGAATTGGTGGAGGAAATTAGAGTTGTTTCCTTAACGGTTCCAGGTGTTATAGATACTGAGAAATGTTTTATTAGAAAGGCAGGAATGCAGTATCATGTAGATTTGCACGCAAGGGTAGAAGGTACTATTACAGTGCGAGCTGGACACGATATTGCGCATGACTTGAAAGATACGCTCAGAGCTCAAATCCCTTCTTTGGGACATGTGTTGATTCATGTAGAACCGAATTAATTTTGAGTTACTACGAAAGCAAAAAGGTAAGATGCTTCCTTTTAGCCCCGGTAGTAGCGGCATCCTTTTTTTATTTTACCCTGTCAGGGTTCAAAACCCTGACAGGGTAAAATAAAAAAAGATATAGCGGATGACGGGACTTTACCCACAAGAAAGCCTATTCATACCGCTCCTAATCTAAAATATTCAAAAGTTTTAGTCCAAAAATTACGCCATCACCTTGAAATCCATTTTGGTAAGAGCGGACATAATCTACTCTAAACTGTTTGAATTTCCCGATTCCTAAGTTGTCGAGGCCTATGCTGATTTCTTGGTAAGGTTTGCGATTTGGAATGGCTAAGTTGTGAAAACCGAGCATTAAACTGCTTTTTAAAAGGTTGAGTCCTGGTATTTTGTTCATTATAAAACCATTGTCGCTGTACTCTGAATGGAATTCAAAATACGCATCGTTTGTGCTATTGCTGTAGTAAGGTAATAGGTTGAAAACGTTTAAATAACGTTCGGTTTGACCAATTCGCGTTTGGTTGCCGTTGAAATGTTTGTAATCCATAAAGGCAATATTTTCGGCATTGAAGAATTTGCCAGCTCTTAGGTTTACACCCAAATCGCCTTTGTTGGCCAACGGAAGGTCATACAGAATACGTGCAGTAATTAAGTCGTACTCGTAGTTTTTTTGACTAGCAGCGAAGGCTTTTTCGTAGCCTAAAAGCACGGTTGGATACTTGTCGTTTCGGAGGTTGAATTTTCCGTCAGGTCGCGAAATGTATTGGTTGCCAAAGTTAATGCGCCAGTTCAAATTAGCTTTTAGTAACTGATGAGTTGAGAAACCAGCAGTTGAATAATCATTAGGATCCAAAGGATTGTTTGAAGAATAAAGGTCGTCATTTTTGATAAAGGTATAGTTAGTAGTATTAAATAAAGGTTTGCGTTGGCTGTATTCCAGTTTTCCCGTAAAGTTGATGCCGTTGGCTATATTTTGTGAATACGTAACATTGAAAAACTCCTTGTTGTACAATTTCATAAAATTGTTTTTGAAGAAGAGTGTGCTTATCGAATTGATGAAAGGCGAGATTGGATTGTTTTCGTTGAATTGTTTCACAGCCGTTCCTCCAGCAACCCAAATTGTGGCATAATTTTGATTATTAAATCGGTGACTAAAGTTTCCGACTACGCGAAGACGTTCGTCTGAAAAGCCATAATTGAAAGTTGTTGCAAGGGCTGTGCTTTTTCCAGATTCATCATCCCATTTTCTATAGGTAAAGCCAGAGTCTAGATTGAAACCTTGAACCGTGTTGAACGTTAATGAACTTATGTCCATTAATCCAGCATAATCGAACGACCATTTTTTGAAGGTGTTTCTATAATTATAGCCTGTTATTGGGTCTAATAGTTTGAATTTATTTCGTTTTTGGTCAATAGAATCCAAATAGGTTTTGGATGAACGAATGGTCTGAATACTGTCTTTTTTGATATAATCTTTGCTTTCTTCTTCGGTGAGTGGAATAGGTCTTGTGTTTTTCCAGAAAGTATCTTCTTTTTTGTTGGCATTATTTTCAAAACTAACAATTTCATTGCCAAAGGTCTTTTTATCAAAAGCATCAAAGAATTCATAATTGCTGTACACATAGTTGAAAGTGCCTGAGAATCCGATTCCGAAAGCACCAGCTGTAAATGCTAAGCTTTGGGCATTTTTGCTCCAAATTTTAGTTTTGGAATTGTAATTGAAGTTTTGTTTTAAGGTCATTACTTCGGTGAATTCATTGCGCATACGATAGCCTTTGATGTCGAAATCAACGGCATAAATCTCCCAACTGTCTTCTACAATATAAATGTAACCTTCAAAAACGGGTTCTTTGTCGCGTCTTGGAATGACTTTAATCTTGTTGATTTGATGATTGCTTTCGTCAAAAAAAGTGCTTTCGAGTTTGTATTTGTAATATTGAAAAGCATTGCTAGCTATGGGTGAAATCATTTTTACATCAAAATCGACGGTATTGTCATAAAAATCATAAAATGAAGAGCGAGCGGTATTGTAACTAAAGCCTTTGTCGTTTCCTGATATTTTTGAGGCAATAATTCTTTCTTTGTAGTTGTTTGGTTTTTCGAAGGTGAGTTTTGATACGGTTTCAGATAAGTACAAAATACCGCTTCCAGTTGAATCTAAGCCAGTGGTCATTTCGTCTGGCATTTCTATTTTCATTCCTAAAATCTTTTTGGGCAGATTTTTGATTTTGAATAATCCTCGCGAATAGAAATCGGCAGTAAATCGAGCTGTTTTTTCTGCGTTTTCTTTACGTGCTGCAATCGCACTTCTGATAATGGCGTTAGCAGGATTATTTTTGGGATTGATAACGACTTCGTTGAGGTTGTAATTTTCTTCCGATAACTGAATGTCAATTGTTATTGGTGTTTTTTCGTAGTGAATCGTTTTCTTTACGGTTTTATATCCAAGGAACTGAAACAACAAGGTATAATCACCTTCTTTTTTGAGATTTAGTTCGTATTTTCCTTTGTCGTTTGTGGTAGTTCCTGAATAGGAGTTTTGAATAATAACGGAAACAAAAGGTAATGGGGTTCCTTTTTCGTCTGTAATAGTTCCTTTTACTTGTGCTATAAAAGGGGAAGAGATTAAAAATAAAATAAAAACGTAAAATTGTTTCATCTGTTTTTTTTGTAAAATTAAACAGATGAAAAAACTTACATCATAAAAACTTGTTAATTTATTGTGTTAAAAATCTTAAGATTATAAAAAAGATTGGATAGCGAGTTCATAGCTTTTTAGACCAAAACCCAAAATAACCCCTTTTGCATTTCCTGAAATATAGGATTGATGTCTAAAACTTTCTCTTGAAAAAGTATTGGAAATATGCACTTCGATTACTGGAGTCGTTATAGCTTTTACCGCATCGCCAATGCCAATTGAAGTGTGGGTATAGGCTCCTGCATTAAGTATGATTCCGTTATAAGAAAATCCGAATTCTTGGATTTTATTAATTAATTCCCCTTCGATATTGCTTTGAAAATAAGAAAACTGAATATGAGGAAATTTAGCCTTTAGACTTTCAAAATAATCTTCGAAAGTTTCACTTCCGTACACTTCAGGCTCGCGTTTTCCTAGTAAATTAAGATTTGGTCCGTTGATAATAGCAATTTGCATAATGGTTGTTTTTGGTAAAAATAAAAAAACCGCACTAAATAATAGTACGGTTTTGAAGTAGTTTTTGTTATTTATTAAAACATAAATCCTGCAGACACTTGTACTACTGAATTTTTTGCTTTTGCATTGGTAGAAACTTCCGTTAACCCAAGACCGTAACGTGCTTGAACAAAGATGCCTTTTGTGATTTTTACACCTAAACCACCCGCAACTGCAAAGTCGAATGTTTTGGAATCTTCAATGTTCACTTTGTCTTTTTCACTTAACAAAAATGAAGCTTGAGGTCCTAATTCTAAGCTGAAAGTATTGTTTAAATAGATTTTTGCCATCACAGGAATAGCTAAGTAGCCCAATTCATTTTTGAATTCTTTGATGGCACTTTTATAAGAGGCACCTTGAGTAGAGTATAACAACTCAGGCTGGATACCAAACTTCTCGGTTAATTTGATTTCGGCCAATAAACCAATGTGGTAGCTTGTGATTGCGTCAGATTTGTAGTTTTCTGTGTTTACAGTAATTTCAGTTCCTGTAAGATTAGCATAATTAATACCAGCTTTGGCTCCTAATCGTAATAATTGTGCCTGTGAACTCCATGTGCCTAAAAAAGCAAATGCAGCAATAAGAATAATCTTTTTCATGTTTTTTTTTAATGGTTTTATATGGTTATAAACTGCGTTTTCAAACATATATTGTATTGAAAAACTATTGTTCATAACCGATTGGTTATTGAATCGCGAAGTAACAACAATTTTTATAGCTTTCCAAAGTGTTAAAAAGAGTGATTTGACTTGTTAAAATATCTTTTTTATGTGTTGAGTACAAAATACCTGAATTTAGTGAGATACATGTTTTTAGATTGTTGATAATTAGTTGTTTAAATAAATAGGTTTTTTTATAAAGAACCTTGAAACTACTTTTAACAACAATTCTTTCAAATTTATTTTTTCATTATTTGATTTTGAATTACTAGTTTAGCTGAATAATCTTAATAAACTAAACAAAAAAATGAAAAAAATTATTTTAACTGCTGTTGCAGTATTTGGATTCGCATTTGCTAATGCACAAGAAGTTAAATTTGGTGTTAAAGGAGGTATAAACATTGCAAATTTTAGTGGGGATGTTGAAGATAATAAATCTAGAATAGGTTTTCAATTAGGTGGATTTGCAGAGATTAAAATTTCTGATAAATTTAGCATTCAACCAGAGCTTTTGTTTTCAGCTCAAGGTGGAAATTCTAAAGAAGTTGACAATGCAAATGATTATAGATATGAAGAAAAAATAAATAATAGTTATTTGAACATTCCAGTAATGGCTAAATTGTATGTTACACCAAAATTTAATGTAGAAGTAGGACCGCAAATAGGTTTCTTGTTGAGTTCAAAAACAAAATTTGAGGAAAGCATAGCAGGCGTTACTATTTCTGATAAAGTAGATACAAAAGATGTTTTTGAATCAACTGATTTCGGATTAAATTTTGGTTTAGGCTATGACTTAACTGAAAAGTTATCTATCGGTGGTAGATATAATTTAGGGCTAAGTAATATTGTGAAAGATGCTGGGGATTTTAAAGTGCAAAATAGTGTTTTTACTTTTTCACTTGGTTACAAGTTTTAATAAAGTAATAATATTCAATTAACCTCCTCTTAAAAGGAGGTTTTTTTATGCCCTAAAATTGTTTTTCTTTGTAATATGAGTTGGAGTAATTATATCAAGCAATATCAATCGTATTTAAAAATTGAAAGAGGTTTGTCGGCCAATACGGTTGCAAATTATACTTTGGATATCGAGCGACTTTGTTTGTTTTTGTCTAATGAAAATATAAAAGTTTCTCCAATAAATATTAATGAAGATACGGTACAGCAATTTATCTATGCCGTTTCAAAAGAGGTAAATGCGAGATCTCAGGCCAGAATTATTTCTGGGCTTAAAAGTTTTTTTTCATATTTGATTTTTGAAGATTTTCGAAGCGACAATCCAATGGAGTTAATTGAATCACCTAGATTGGGTAGAAAATTACCTGATACGTTATCGGTTGAGGAAATTGATGATTTAATTTTGGCGATTGATTTAACTTCAAACGAAGGAGAACGCAATCGCGCTATGCTCGAAACTTTATATGGTTGTGGTCTTCGTGTTTCTGAATTGGTTGGTTTGAAAATTTCGGATCTTTTTTTTGAGGAAGGCTTTATCAAAATTCACGGAAAAGGCAATAAAGAACGATTTGTTCCTATTGGCGAATTGGCTCAAAAATATATCAACATTTATAAAGAAACTATTCGAGTTCATTTGCCTATTCAAAAAGGGTTTGAAGACACGTTGTTTCTAAACCGACGAGGTCGACAATTAACAAGAGCCATGATTTTTACCATTATCAATAGACTCGCAGACTTGATCGAGCTCAATAAAAAGATTAGCCCTCATACATTTCGACATTCTTTTGCAACTCATTTATTAGAGAATGGGGCCGATTTGCGTTCTATTCAATTGATGCTCGGACATGAATCTATTACTACAACCGAGATTTATGTTCATCTAGACCGTTCTTTTTTAAAACAAGTAATGCACTCTTATCATCCACGAAAGGAAAAGATGTAGAGGTTGAATTTTTTTAACTATATTATTGTTAAATGTTAGTTTAATTAAAACTTTTAGTATTTTTATCCAAATGAAAGAGCATAACAAATGATATTTGCAAAAAGTCGAAATCCAGAAGATTTAAACAAACTCTACGAAAGTTTAATCAAACAACTACCCAATATAATTTTTCAGATTCGTGTCAATGCTGAACGACAGATAGCATTTGATTTTCTTAGTAAGCCCATAGATTTTTTTAATGAATTCTCATTTAATGAGTTTATAGAGGACTCTTATAAGTTGTCTAATTATACTATTTATGAGCCAGATTTAAAAGGGTTTATTGAATCTTACGAGCGAGCTATTGCTAATATAGAAGTTTGGGATATAGAGTTTAGGCTGCTATTGCCCGATAGCGGGTACAAGTGGATAAGGATTGATGCCACACCCAAAAAAAATGATAATGATGAGATTGTTTTTTATGGCTTAATCTCAGATATTACCGATGTAAAAGAGCAAGAAATTAGAATGCGTATTGCAGATGAACGTTATCATTTTGCTGTACAAGCATCGGATAGAGGAGTTTGGGATTGGGACTTGGTTACGGGAAAAGTCTATTATTCTTCTGAATCGATGAAGATTTTGGAGCTGACAGAATCCGATTTGGTAGCTACTCCCGAAGAATGGGATGAACGAGTGCATCCTGATGATCGAGCAGAGTATTATGGAAATATTAATCTCCATTTCGAGAATAAAATTCCTTTTTATGAGACCTGTCATAGGGTGTTGTGTAATGGTCGTTATAAATGGATTTTGGATAGAGGAAAAGTTATTGAACGCGATGCAGAAGGTAAACCCTTACGAATCGTAGGAACTCATACCGATATTTCAGAACAGAAGGAAAAAGAATTAGAGTTGGCCAAAATGCTTGAAATTTTGAATACACAAAATAATAAGTTGCTCAATTTTGCTCATATTGTCTCTCATAATTTGCGTACTCATAGTGGTAATATCAAATCTTTGTTGGATTTGCATAAAGAAGAATTGCTCTCTGATTTTGATACATTAAATAATATTCAAATTGTTTCGGATGAATTGTTTTCTACAATAGAAAATCTGAATGAGTTGGTTAATATTCATACAGTAAAAGATAAAGAAATTGAGCAGTTAAATTTAAATGTATACATTAACAAAGTCTTAGATGTATTGCACGATTCTATCAAACAAAAAGATATAGTGGTGTTAAATTATATTCAAAGTAGTGTGACCATAGATTGTTTGCCTGCTTATCTAGAAAGTATTTTGTTGAATATAGTTACTAATGCTATTAAATATTCTGATCAAAAGAAAGTGCCTAAAATTATTTTTACTTCAGATGAAAATGAGGATTTTATTATTTTGAATATAAAAGATAATGGCTTGGGAATTGATTTGAATAAATACAAAGATTCTATTTTTGGATTGTATAAAACATTTCATAAGAACAATGATGCTCGTGGAGTTGGTTTGTATTTGACCAAAAATCAAATTGAAAATATGGGTGGGAAAATAGAAGTAGAAAGTACGCTACATGTAGGCTCTACATTCAAGATTTATTTTAAAAAATCAGCATTAGATTAATTAAGCGTATAAAAAGAAAGCTTCCCTAGGGAAGCTTTCTTTTTATGTGTTAAGATAATTATTTAGCAATATTTACAGCTCTTGTTTCTCTGATTACAGTAACTTTCACTTGACCTGGGTAAGTCATTTCTGTTTGTATTTTTTGAGAAATTTCGAAAGATAAAGATGCAGCATTATCATCAGAAACTTTTTCGCTTTCTACAATCACACGCAATTCTCTACCTGCTTGGATAGCATAGGCATTTTTTACTCCGTTAAAGCCATAAGCAACTTCTTCTAGGTCCTTTAAACGTTGAATATAAGAATCTAATACTTGTCTTCTGGCTCCCGGTCTTGCACCTGAAATAGCATCACAAACTTGAATAATTGGCGACAATAGTGATTTCATTTCTATTTCGTCGTGGTGAGCTCCAATTGCGTTGCAAACTTCTTCTTTCTCACCGTATTTTTCGGCCCATTGCATACCTAATAAAGCGTGAGGTAAATCACTTTCGGTATCTGGAACTTTACCAATATCATGAAGTAAACCAGCTCTTTTGGCAAGTTTAACATTCAATCCTAGCTCAGCTGCCATTATTCCACAAAGTTTAGATACTTCGCGTGAGTGTTGTAATAAATTTTGTCCGTATGAGGAGCGATATTTCATTCTACCTACAACTTTTATCAATTCAGGGTGTAATCCGTGGATTCCTAAATCTATCACAGTACGTTTACCAACTTCAATGATTTCGTCATCAATTTGTTTTGTTGTTTTGGCTACAACTTCTTCAATTCTTGCTGGGTGAATACGTCCATCGGTTACCAATTTATGTAAAGATAAACGAGCAATTTCTCTTCGAACAGGGTCAAAGCAAGAAAGTATGATAGCTTCTGGAGTATCATCTACGATAATTTCAACACCAGTTGCGGCTTCAAGAGCTCTGATATTTCTTCCTTCGCGTCCAATAATTCTTCCTTTTACGTCATCGGATTCAATGTTGAAAACTGAAACGCAATTTTCTACAGCTTCTTCAGTTCCTACACGTTGGATGGTATTGATGATGATTTTTTTAGCTTCTTGTTGTGCCGTTAGCTTAGCCTCTTCAATAGTTTCTTGAATGTGAGACATAGCTTTTGATTTGGCTTCAGCCTTCAATCCCTCAACTAGTTGTTCTTTAGCTTCTTCGGCAGATAATCCAGAAATAACTTCCAGTTGCTGTAATTGGCTTTTGTGTAAGCGCTCAACTTCTAATTGTTTCTTGTCGAGAACTTCTATTTTGGCTTGAAATTCAGCTTTTTTTGCTTCAAAATCATCGTTGATTTTTTTTGCCTTAGATAGTTCACTAGAAACTTGAGACTCTTTATCGCGAACCCTTTTTTCAACTTCGGCTACTTTTTTATCTCTAGCCAAAATCACTTGCTCGTGCTCTGATTTTAGTTCGATAAATTTCTCTTTTGCTTGAAGAATTTTATCTTTTTTAATGTTTTCAGCTTCTAAATTGGCGTCTTTTAAAATTGAAGCAGCTTCTTTTTTAGCATTCTTGATTAAATTAGAGATATTACTTTTTTCGATGATTTTGGCAATACCAAAACCAACTGCAATACCTATAATTCCTGAAACAATTATTAATAATGTACTATCCATTTGTGTTTAAATTATATATATAAAAAAACCTACATTAGTGGGATTGTATAAACTCGAAAAGACAAGTTTTGAGCTAACTCGTTGTTCAAGCTTCCAAACTGAATTGGCTTGCTATAGAAACGATGATTCGCTCATTCTAAATTGTTAGTGTTGAGTTTATCAAATAAGAACTAATGTAGGCAGTATCTTAATCTGTTGTAAGAACGTTAATCGAGATATTGATCTAAAACAGCATTGATTTTTTGCAATCTATCAATGGTTTGATTCCCATCCATTGCATTGTCAATTTGTTTTTGTTCAACTTGAGAAGCAAATTGTAGAGCACACATGGCTAAAACATCTTGCTTGTCTCGTACGGCATAATTTTCTTCAAATTGCTTAATCATCATATCAATTTTTTTTGAAGCACTTCTTAGCCCTTCTTCTTGAGCAGCATCTACCGTTAGCGGGTAAACTCTATCTGCAATCGATATCTTTATTTTAAGCTTTTCTTCCATTTTTTAATCTGATAGCTGGGCTATGCAGTAATCAATTTCACGAATTAATGAATTTATTTTAAGCTTTGTATCTCTTTTATTATCGTCACTGCCTAGTAATGTATTGGCAATTTTGAGTGTTTCATATTGCTTTTTCAGGGCTTCAATCTCTTCAGATTGTTTTGATATGATTTGTGTCGCTTCGGATAATTTTCCTCTTAATTCTTGATTGTTTTTTTCTAGACTTTTTAATTTAGAAAAAAGTTTTACAATCTTATTTTCAAGAGTATCAATTATTTCTGCAATTACACTCATTTTTTGACCAATTCATTTCTTAATCTTACAAAGTTAGTATTCCTTTTTATTATTGCAATATTTTATTAGCTTTTTTGTAGTAAAAAAAATAACACATTGATTATCAGTTGGTATTGATGTTTTTTTGTTTTTTTTAATTTTAAGAGTTTTGGTTACCTTAGCAAAAAGATTAAGATGAAGTTATTCTATTTTCTGTTGTTTTTTTGTAATGCTTTGTTAGCGCAACATCAGTATCCTAAAGATTATTTTCGGTCACCATTGGATATTCCTATGCAATTATCAGGTAATTTTGGTGAATTGCGTCCCAATCATTTTCATGCTGGGTTTGATTTCAAAACGCAACAACGGGAGGGATTATCAGTTTATGCGGCGGCAGATGGATATGTTTCAAGAATTAAAATTTCCACTTTTGGAAACGGAAAGACTATTTATGTTACTCATCCAAATGGATATACAACCGTTTATGCTCACTTGCAAAAAGCTGTTGGGCCTATTCAGGAATTAATTAAAAGAAGACAATACGAAGAAAAATCCTTTGAAGTAGAGATTTTCTTAAAACCAAATGAGTTAGTTGTTACCAAAGGACAACTTATTGCTCTTTCAGGAAATACAGGTGCTTCAGAAGGGCCACACCTTCATTTTGAAATCAGAGATTCTAAAACCGAGTTTATTATCAATCCCTTGTTTTTTGGTTTTGATTCTTTTTTGAAAGATACCAAAAGACCACAAGTTACTGCTGTTTACGCTTTTCCTTTGGATAGTAAAACTACTGTTAATCAGTCTTTGCGGCCTATTCCTATTAATCTGACTCTACAAAAAGATGGGTCTTATTTGGCAGATCCAGTTTTGGCTAATGGTAAGATTGGTTTTGGTATCGTTGTAACAGATATGGATGATGTTTCTTTTAACAAAAATGGAGTTTTTGATGTGCGAGCTTTTTACAACGGAATGCCTACATATGCTTATCAATTTGGGACTTATTCGTTTGACGAAATGCGATACATCAATGTTTTAATAGATTATGCTAGATATAAAAAATCACAACAGCGTATTCAGCGATTGTTTAGAACTTCGCCCTTTGATTTGAGTATTATAAAAACCGATGAAAATAATGGAGTAATATCAGTAGTGCCTAATTTGTCGGGTGCTTATCGTATTGAAGTTGCTGATTATTTTAACAACAAAACACTTATTACTATTCCTATTGCTTATGATGAAAAGGCAGCAGTAATACCAAAAGAAACAACTCATTCGAATTATTATATCAAGGCAAAAAAGGAATACATGTTTGAAAAAGATAATTGGACGGTTACTTTTCCTGCTAATACTTTTTATACTGATTTTGATTTGAATCTTTCTGTTGCAAATAAAGTTTTGACTTTACATGACGATACGGTTCCGGTACATTCTAATTTTACGATTCAAGTTCAAGATAGTACTCATTCGGCTTTAGAAAAAGAGAAAATATTTTTGGGAAGGATTGAAGGAGGAAGAATATCCTACAACCCAACTACTGTAAAGGGAAATACTTTTACCACTAAGGTTAAAACTCTTGGTAAATACGGTCTTGTTCTTGATAATGTAAATCCTGTCATTAATATTGGTAGGTCGATAGAAGGAAAATGGATTACTGCTCAAAAAGAGTTAAAAGTCACTATATATGATGCTTTGTCTGGAATAAAATCGTACAATGCTTTTTTAAACGATCAATGGATTTTAATGGAATACGACAATAAAACTAGACAGCTTACACATGATTTTAGCGATGGAATTATTGCTGAAGGCGCTAACATTCTTAAAGTAATTGTAGTAGACCAAATGGGAAATTCCACTACCTTTGAAACGCGTTTTTTTAGAAGTCAAATCATTAAATAGTTCTTCGCTTGAAAGTATTCCAAATCTGCTTTTTTTTCACCCTTGTTTTTATTGGTGCACCTGTGTTTTCTCAAAAAGGGAAGTTGCAAGGTTTTGTATTAGATGATAAAAAAAATCCTGTCAATGATGTAAATATAACGATTCAAGGACTTACTTCACAAACCAATGTCAAAGGCTTTTATTCGATATCGATTCCGTCAAATGAAAAAGTAGCAGTTGTATTTAGTCATGTTTCTTTCAAAAAAGCCACTTTGGTTTTATCTGTAACTCCTAATGAAGTAGTGGATTTCAATTTGGTACTAAGTGAGAAAGAAGAGCAAATGGGGGAGGTGTTTGTAAATGCCAATAATAAAAAAGGAGTTCAAGGTATTTTAACTATAGACCCAGCTACATTAAAGAATATTCCTGGAGCCAATCCTGGAGTAGAAAATGTTTTGAAATCTTTGGCAGGTGTAAATTCCAATAACGAATTAAGTTCGCAGTACGCAGTTCGTGGTGGAAATTATGATGAAAATTTAGTGTATGTTAATGAAGTAGAAGTCTACCGTCCTTTTTTGATTCGGTCGGGTCAGCAAGAAGGCTTGAGTTTTACTAATACTGATTTAATCCAGAACATTGATTTCTCTGCTGGAGGTTTTCAAAGTAAATATGGAGATAAATTATCTTCTGTTTTGGATATAACGTATCGAAAACCGACAGATTTTGGTGCTACTGTAGAAGCTAGTTTTTTAGGAGGGAGTGCTTCTTTGGATTTGATTTCAAAAGACAAGCGATGGACAGCAATTACGGGTGTTCGGTATAGAAATAATAGTTTATTGGTCAACAGTCAAGAAACACAAACCAATTATACTCCGTCATTTATTGACGTGCAAACTGCCATCAATTTTCAAGCTTCTTCAAAATGGCAATGGAGTTTTTTAGGAAATATTTCTCAAAATAAATACAATTATGAACCATTAACGCGTCAAACAAATTTTGGTACAATAGATAATCCTCAAGCGTTATTGATTTTTTATGATGGACAAGAACGCGATCAATATCAAACTTTTTTTGGGGCTGTAAAATCTACTTTTAGGGCTTCGGATGTATCAACATATAAATTTATAGGTGCTGTTTTTCATACTCTAGAAAAAGAACATTTTGATATTTTAGCTGAATATCGTTTGGCAGAACTAGATACTAATATTGGCTCAGAAAACTTGGGTGATGTTTCGTTTTCTAGAGGAATTGGTTCACAATTGAATCATGCTCGAAATGATTTGGATGCCTTAATTGCTAATGCAGAGTTTAAAGGTATTCATGATTGGAAAAACAATCTTGTCGAGTGGGGAGTAAAATACACTCGTGAATCTATACGAGACAGAATTAGTGAATGGGAAGTAATTGATTCTGCTGGTTTTGCTCTAAATCCTCCACGTTTTTTACCTAAAAAAGACGAGCCTTACACAATTTACAATGGCCCTTTGGCTCCTTACCAAGAGGTTCGAGCAATTAATTTTAATACAATTAATCGTTTTTCTGGCTATTTGCAATGGAGTCGTAAAGCCAATCTAGGAACTAGTTTGGTTTGGTATAATTTAGGAGTGAGAATGCATAATTGGCAAGTTTTAGGAGGCTATGTTTCGGGTAATCAACAATTCACCATTAGTCCAAGAGTGCAGTTTACCATGAAGCCTAATTCTAAGGCAAATCTTTTGTTTCGATTGTCTGGAGGAATGTATCATCAACCGCCATCCTATAGGGAACTTCGTGATAGTGAAGGGGTAGTTCAGCCCAATGTAAAGGCTCAGCAATCTATTCATATGGTTCTGGGGAACGATTATAGTTTCAACTTATGGAGTCGTCCTTTTAAATTAGTCACCGAAGTTTACTATAAATCTATGTCTGATGTTAATACTTATACCATCGACAATGTTAGGATTCGTTATCAAGCCAATAATGATGCAAAAGCGTATGCGCAAGGAATTGATGTGAGATGGAATGGTGAGTTTGTTCCTGGGACTGAATCATGGATAAGTTTTGGGTATTTAAAAACAGAAGAAAATAGCAAAGGGAAAGGTTACATCGCTCGGCCTACAGATCAAAGATTAAAGTTTGCGATGCTGTTTCAAGATTATATGCCGAATATTCCTAGTGTAAAATTGTATCTTAATTTGGTCTATAATACAGGTTTACCTGGAGGTTCTCCATCGTATGCAGACCCTTACTTGTATCAAAACAGACTCAGAGATTATCGTCGTGCAGATGTTGGGTTTTCAAAACTTCTAGTCGATAGAAGTACTTCTAGACAATATGGGAAATGGGCCGATAGTTTTCAAGAGTTGGCTATTGGTCTTGAAGTGTTTAATATATTCAATAACCAAAATGCAATTACGAATACTTGGGTTCGTGATGTGTATACCAAAAATCAATATGGTATTCCTAATTATATGACGACTAGAGTTTTTAATATCAGGTTGAATGCACGTTTTTAATTTGTGAAGTGTTGATTAATTACTGTGATTTCAAATCATAAAGTGTAGGGTTTTATTAGAATTGTGTACTTTTGAAAATAAATTATGTTTAGCATGAAGATTCAATCAATAATCAGTGGTTTGTTTTTAGTCTTTTTGATGGTGAGTTGCCAGAAAGAAGTTGAAAAGCCTAAAGTGATATACGATAATTCGTCAAAAAATACTATGGCACCAAAACTAGATTCTACAAAAGTAGAAATTGCAGATTTGCCAGTTCAAATGGAAGGAACTAATTATTTGATTCATCCGGTAGGCGATTTGCGTATTTATGAAAGAGGCGCCAAGTCCCGTTATGGTTCTTCAGCAGTAAATGATGTAAGTTTTACCATTAGCAATTTAGGGCAATATGAGATAACAGGTTTTTTGCAGAATCTAAAATTTCAAAAGATTGATTCGGATTCAATTCGTCCGTTGACAGATAAGCCTATTTTGATTGAAACGGCTACTTATTTAAAAACAGTATCAGATCGTATCAAAAAGCAAATTATGGTCTACACCATGGTTGATGCTGATACTAATAAAGACGGCAAGTTGGATACCAATGATATCAATACATTGTATTTGAGTGCAATTAGCGGTGATGATTTTACTAAAGTTTCTACTGATTTGGAGGAGCTTATCGATTGGAATTTAATCGAGTCTTCGAATAGATTATATTTCAGAACTATTGAGGATACCAATAAAAATGGACAGTTTGACCAAAAAGATGTGGTACACTATAACTATATCGATTTGAATAAGAACGATTGGAAAGTAATTCGTTATTCTCCTATATAATTATATCAAAATATCGCTCTCTAAGTCTGATTTTTCAATGGCGATATCAAACCCTAACTGAGCTACTAGTTGAATTACAAGATTTTTATACCAGTTCTCAGACTTTGGATGGATGTATATTTTTTCTATTAGTTGATTCACATCGACATTAATTTTTAGTCCATCATTTAGTTTCAAATTATTTTGTGTTACATCACTAATAATGCGGACTTCACGTTCGTATTGAAAACTTTTTCTTTTGTATAAAAAAGGGAAAAATAAATCATCAAAAGGGATGTACTCTTTTTTGTAGTCAATATAATTTACCTCACCTATATATTGTTGAAAATGATCTTCAGGAAGCAGTGCTTTTTGTAATCTTCCTATGGTCGATTGTATGGCAAGTCCTTCACTGTTTTGGGTGAAAATTTGCCACATTGCAAAAGATTCATATTCGTTAATGTGCCAACTACTGATGGCGACTTTTTCCCGATGAGTTTTATAATAATTTAAAAAGTCAGGATTGTCTTTGGATAATTTTTTGATTTCTTCAAAGGTAGGCTCACTAAAGGTGCCTTCGTATTGATCTTCAAACTTGTCTGACCTAGACATGAATAATTTTTTGGATAATAATAAATCTAAAAATTTAGACAAGTCTAGGTATTTCCAGACAATAGTTTCAGGATCTTCAGGTAATTTTATGTTGGGGTTGTCTAAATACATTTGTTGAATTTAAAAAAGAAAAAATCTTGTTTAAAGATACAAATCATTTGAGACTATTCAAGGGATTGCATGGTTACTAATTTGTTGTAAGTTCCATCAAGCGCGATTAATTCTTCGTGAGTGCCTTGTTCAACAATTTTTCCTTTTTTCATTACTACAATAACATCTGCTTTTTGAATGGTAGAAAGACGATGCGCAATAACAATTGAGGTTCTATTTTGCATCATGTTTTCGAGAGCTACTTGAACAAATTTTTCACTTTCTGTATCCAATGCTGATGTTGCTTCATCCAAAATCATAATTGGAGGATTCTTGAGCACCGCTCTAGCAATAGATAAACGCTGTTTTTGCCCGCCTGAAAGTTTGTTTCCACTATCTCCAATATTAGTGTAAATGCCATTTGGTAATGTTGATACAAATTCATATGCATTAGCAATTTTAAGAGCTTCAATGATTTCTTCATCGGTCGCATTGGGTTTGCCAAGTGAAATATTGGCTTTAATAGTGTCATTAAACAAGATGCTGTCTTGTGTAACTAGTCCGATCAAACTTCTTAATGAATGTAAATCAAAGTCTTTAAGGTCATGATTATCTATTGAAATGGTACCTTCATTTACATCGTAAAAACGAGTGAGTAAATTAGCAATTGTACTTTTTCCACTTCCTGATTGTCCTACAAGAGCTACCGTTTGGCCCTTCTTGACTTCTAATGAGAAATTTTTCAAAACATTTTCGTCTTCATACCTGAAGTTGATGTTTTGTATACTTATTTTGTCTTCAAAGATTACTTTTTTTATGGCATTTTCTTTAGATGTTATTTCGTTTTGAACTTCTAATACATCAAAAACACGTTGAGCGGCAGCTAATCCGCTCTTTACTTGGTAAGAAGCTTTTGAAATTGCTTTTGCTGGAGTTAGAATATTATACGCAAGTCCCATGTAAGCAAGAAATTTGGCGCCATCTAATAATGCTTTTCCGTTTGGGAGTTTGTCGACCAAAACCATTTTTCCTCCAAACCAAAGCAAAACACAAATGGTGATGATACCCAAAAATTCGCTCAATGGTGTGGCAAGGTTGTTTTTCTTGCCAATGCTGTTAGAAAGTTTTAGTACTCGCGAAACAGAGTCATTAAATTTTTCTTTAAAGCTCGATTCTGCATTATAACTTTTTACCACTTTTAATCCTGAAAGCGATTCTTCAACAATCGAAATTAAGTATCCATTTTCTGCTTGTACTTTCTCGGATTTAGTTCGTAATGATTTGCCTACTTTAGAAATCAAAATTCCTGAAACAGGTATGAAAATAAAAACAAATAAAGTTAGTTTGAAGCTAATCGAAATCATGGCAATCAATGTAAAGATGATTGTCATAGGTTCTTTTACAATCAACTCTAAAATGGAAAAAAATGAAGTTTGAACTTCGTTTACATCTCCAAGCATACGTGCCATAATGTCTCCTTTTCTTTTTTCTGAATAATATGAAACGGGTAGATTGATTATTTTGTGATACATTGCGTTTCTTAAATCTTTCAAAACGCCATTTTTTAGGTGCATCAAATGATTAGAAGCTAGGTAATTAAATAGGTTTTTGAAAAGAAAAGTTACAATTACTAAGGCTATTACTAATACTAGTGCAAATTGTTTTCCGTTTTGTTCTGATAGTAAAGTGATGTAATAGTAAAGATACTCTTTTGCGAATTTTGTAATATCAAAAATAGAAGTATAAACAGGCATTTTTGTTACTTTTTCTGAAGTGTCAAAAAGCACATTCATCATAGGAATTAATGCAATAAAAGATAGTGTACTAAACAAAGCGTACAGTATATTAAAGAGTATGTTCCAGGTTACATGTGAATGATAAGGCTTGGTGAAGGGGATGATTTTTTTGAAATTTGGATCCATTTGAGTTGTTTTTTATCGTCAAGACCCGATGAGTTCTTGGACTTATCGGGTCTGTCAGAAAAATAGATGGTTTTTAAATTAATTTAATTGCATTGCAGCAATGATATTTTTTATTTTTTGATTTAGAATGTTTTCTACGGCATCAAAGTCAGAAGCGGTTTCTAAGTCGGCATTTACACTAATGTAAAATTTAATTTTAGGTTCGGTTCCGCTTGGTCTAGCGCAAATTTTTGAACCATCTTCTGTGTAGTAAATTAGCACATTAGATTTTGGGATATCCATGGTCAATTCTTCGCCAGATAACAAATTTTTGGCAATTGAAGATTGGTAGTCTTCTACCATAATTACACGTTGTCCGTTGATTTCTTTTAAAGGATTTTCACGAAGATCAATCATCATTTGATTAATGGCTTGTAATCCGTCCATTCCTTTTTTGGTTAGGGAAACTAAATGTTCTTTATAGAATCCGTGATCTACATAAAGGTTGATTAACTCTTTGTAAACGGAGCTGCCGCTTGCTTTTGCTTGTGCAGCCACTTCACAGATTAGTAGTGTAGCAGCTACAGCATCTTTGTCTCTTACTGCATCTCCAACCATAAATCCAAAGCTTTCTTCTCCACCACCAATGAATTGTAGTTCAGGAAAATCTTTAATCATTTTGGCAATCCATTTGAATCCAGTCAAACCTACTTTGCATTCTACACCGTAGGCTGTAGCTAGTTCCATCATCATTGGTGTAGAAACTATGGTTGAGCCCACAAATTGTTTACCGTTAATTTTTCCAGCTTGTTTCCATTTTTCTAATAAAAAGGCGGTCATCAAAATCATGGTTTGATTTCCGTTTAACAAGACCATTTTTCCATTGTTATCTCGCACGGCAACACCAAGACGATCGCAATCAGGATCTGTACCTACTACGATATCTGCATTTGTTTTATCAGCTAATGCCAACGCCATTGTTAGTGCTTCTGGTTCTTCTGGATTTGGTGATTTTACGGTTGGGAAATCGCCATTTGGTACAGCTTGTTCCTCTACAATATGTACATTTGGATATCCAGCTTTAGAAAGCGTTTCAGGGATAACTGTGATAGAAGTTCCGTGTAAGGAAGTAAAAACAATGTTTAAATTCTCTTTGGCAGTTGCTGGAGTATTAAAACTTGCATTTTCTATAGAGGATTGAATGAAAGCTTGATCAATCTCTTTGTCAATAAAATGAATTAAGTTTTCGTTAGCGGTGAAATTAATTTCATCATATTTCAGATTCTCAATTACATTGATGATTTCACCGTCCTGAGGAGGAACGATTTGTCCTCCATCTTGCCAATATACTTTGTAGCCATTATATTCAGGTGGATTGTGAGATGCAGTTAGTACAATTCCACAATGGCAGTTCAAATGTTTTAAAGCAAAAGATAATTCGGGAGTAGGTCTCAAGTCTGAAAAAAGAAATACTTCGATTCCATTAGCAGAAAAAACATCGGCTACAACTTTTGCTAACGTTTTACTGTTGTGACGACAGTCGAAAGCAATAGCTGTTTTTATTTGCTCCCCAGGGAACACACTTTTTAAGTAATTAGATAGTCCTTGAGTGCTTTTTCCTAGGGTATATTTGTTGATTCTGTTATCACCTACACCCATAACACCACGCATTCCGCCAGTTCCAAATTCTAAGTTCTTATAAAAACTCTCTTCTAAGTCTTTTGGAGCAGAAGTCATTAACTCTTTTACAGCATCTTGAGTAGCTGTATCAAATGTTGGAGTAAGCCAGACATTCAGTGCGTCAAGGATATTTTGAGGGATGTACATTTTATACTGATTTTATATGAAACAATAAATTGTAATTGAATTTGATGAGGTTTAATTATAAATTGATTTGATTCGCAATTTTGTATCGCGCTTCATTATTTTTGGTCCTTAAAATAATTTCTCCAAGAAAACCAGCTAAAAATAGTTGAGTTCCCAAAACCATGGTGGTTAAAGCGATATAAAACCAAGGATTATTGGTAACCAAAGTGTATTTCATATCGTTGTACATATGATACAACTTTGATATTCCAATATAAGCTGCAGCTACAAAACCGATAACAAACATTAAAGAACCAATTGCTCCAAAAAGATGCATGGGTCTTTTACCAAAACGGGATAAAAACCAAATGGTGATTAAATCTAAAAAACCATTAATGAAACGATCCATTCCAAATTTGGTTTCTCCGTATTTTCTAGCTTGATGTTGTACTACTTTTTCTCCAATTTTTCCAAAACCAGCATTTTTAGCCAGAACAGGAATGTATCGGTGCATTTCGCCAGAAACCTCAATGTTTTTGACTACAACATTTTTATAGGCTTTTAACCCGCAGTTGAAGTCGTTTAATTCAACACCTGATGTTTTTCTAGCGGCCCAATTGAATAATTTAGAAGGAAGGTTTTTAGCTACAACCGAATCGTAGCGTTTCTTTTTCCAACCCGAAACCAAATCATATTTTTGTTCGGTAATCATGTTGTATAATCCTGGAATTTCGTCAGGACTATCTTGTAAATCGGCATCCATAGTGATGATTACGTCACCTTTGGCTTGAGCAAATCCAGCATGTAACGCTTGCGATTTACCAAAGTTTTTCATAAAACGAATCCCTTTTACGTTGGGATTTGTTGCGGCAAAATTTTCAATAATAGTCCAAGAATTGTCTGTGCTTCCGTCGTCCAAGAAAAGGATTTCATAGGAGTAATTATTGGATTGCATCACTTTTAGAATCCAAGTGTACAATTCTTGTAAGGATTCCTCTTCGTTAAGAAGTGGTATTAGGATAGTTAAATTCATTTAATTGTTTTATTCTTGAGAAGATTGTCTAGTTTTGAAAAAGGCTGCCATAATAAGACCAAAAATGGAACTGAAAACAATGCTAGTAATCATTCCTTTTAATAAAGAATCGATATCATAAGGGCTGCTTTCTTTCATTCCTTTGATGGCTTCATTTATAGATGAGGAAGGAGCTCCAAATTTTTGCATCATATTGATGGTGTATTTTATGGTAATCTCATTTAAAGTTTCTTTGGCAGAAGGATCGATGAAATTGAAAAGCATAATATTAAATAGAGTAGAAATCAATATTCCAACGACTGCTGAAATAAAGTAAGTTGTAAATGCATCTTTAAAAGAGAAAAACCCATTAATTTCTTTTTTTGTTTTTGATAAAAGAACAATTCCGATTATCAAGTAGATGACAATACTTACTGCTCCAATCCAAGGCTTGATAAAAAGATTCAAATCAATAGCGTAAATTGTAGAAGTCAATAAACAAGAGATGATTCCTGTTACTATACCAAAAGTAATCCCATTCTTTTTTATAATTTCATTGATCATATAGGTTCGGTTTTTAATTAATCCACAAATATAGCAATTCTGCATTTACGAGGGGTAAAAAATGTTTTTAGAAAATTCTAAAAAAAACTAAGCAAAGGTTTGTAATTATAAAAATAAGTGTAAATTTGCACACTCAAAAAATAATAGTGTAAATAAAAAGTTATAAGATGTTTATACCTTTTCGTGTAGAAGAAAAGCTGCAAAACAAATTATAATTGAAACCAATAAAAAAAGATTTAAGATGAAAAAAGGTATTCACCCAGAGAATTACAGATTAGTTGCTTTCAAAGACATGTCAAATGATGATGTTTTTATTACTAAATCTACAGCAGAAACTAAAGAGACAATTATTCACGAAGGCGTTGAATATCCAGTAGTAAAAATGGAGATTTCTAGAACTTCTCACCCTTTTTACACAGGTAAATCTAAACTTATCGATACAGCAGGACGTATTGATAAATTCAAAACTAAATACGCAAAACACGTTAAATAATTTTAACTCGTTTTTTAAATATAATCAAGCCTTTCTTTTTAGAAAGGCTTTTTTTGTTTGGGTTGGGTTTGGATAAAATTTATAGCATAAAATGAATTAACTTTGTGCGAGATAACCAAATCGAAAAAGAAACAATAGCCAAATCAATTTTTTTATGAATTACATTCTTTTTGACGGTCCCGCTCGAAATGCTTTGTTGCCGTTTACCTTTACCCGTCCCGTAGCGGATATTTTGGTAGGTATCATGACTATTCGCCAAAAATGGGAGCTACATCTCGGGTCGACTACCACTACTTTAACCGAAGAATACTTGTCTGATAAATATCCAATGGTAGAATTGGAAGGCAATGTTATGATTAATGCCTCTTTTTTGCCTAATGCAATTTTAGCAGAATTGGTAAGTAACTTAGAACCCAATCAAGCCATTTTCAAGAAAGACGAAATCATTGCTTTTTATACCTCTGAAAATCAAGAAGAAGTTGATTTTGATACTTATGAAATCATTGAATACAACGACGATTGTATTACAATTGAAAATACTTGGGATATTTTTTCTAAAAATGATATCGCAATAAGAGAAGATTTTGAACTTTTAACGCAAGATAGACGTTCTCAGTCTATTCCAAAAAGTGTAAACGTAATTGCACCCGAGAATGTATTTATTGAGGAAGGAGCTAAGCTGGAATTTGTAACCTTAAATGCTTCTTCGGGTCCTATTTATATTGGAAAAGATAGCGAGATTATGGAAGGTTCTGTGATTCGTGGTCCGTTTGCACTATGCGACAACGCTCAAGTGAAAATGGCTTCAAAAATTTATGGAGCAACCACAGTTGGTCCTTATTCTAGAGTAGGTGGAGAGGTGAAAAATGTTGTGATTTTTGCTTATTCGAACAAAGGACATGATGGGTTTTTAGGAGACTCAGTGTTAGGAGAATGGTGTAATATTGGTGCAGATAGCAACAATTCAAACCTTAAAAACAACTATGAAGAAGTTCGTTTGTGGAGTTACCAAACAGAAGGTTTTGCGAAAACAGGACTTCAGTTTTGTGGATTAATGATGGGCGATCATAGTAAATGCGGCATCAATACCATGTTTAATACAGGAACCGTAGTAGGAGTGAGTGCTAATATTTTTGGCAGTGGGTTTCCTAGAAATTTTGTTCCAAGTTTCTCTTGGGGAGGAGCTTCTGGATTTACTACCTATCTAACTAAAAAAGCTTTCGAAACAGCACGTTTGGTAATGGCTCGAAGAAATATTGTTTTTGACGAAAAAGAAGCGGCAATTCTAGAGCACGTTTTTGAAATTACTAAAAAGTATCGTAAAGAATAAAAAGTTCTTCAACTGTTTATAAAAAATGCCTCTTTCGTTTTGAAGAGGCATTTTTTATTGCACTTAATCGGGATACCAATTGCGCAATTCTTTATTTAAACTATCTTTGCACCTTCAAAATTTTAGCGTTCAAAATCATCTGATTTTTAACCTTTAACCTTTTATTTTTAAATTAATGATTACAGTAAACGATATTGCCGTTGAATTTGGTGGCACTACTCTTTTTAGCGAAGTTACTTTTGCTATCAATGAAACCGATAAAATTGCCCTTATGGGTAAAAATGGAGCGGGGAAATCTACTTTATTAAAGATTGTAGCAGGGGTAAACAAGCCTACACGCGGGGTTATTTCGGCTCCAAACGATGCCGTAGTTGCTTATTTGCCACAACATTTATTAACGGAGGATAATTGTACTGTGATGGAAGAAACATCCAAGGCTTTTGCGGGTGTTTTGAATATGAAAAAAGAAATTGATGATATCAACGAACAATTAACGGTTCGCACAGATTATGAAAGTGATGACTATATGAAATTGATTGAAAGAGTTTCTGAGTTGTCCGAAAAATATTATTCGATTGAAGAGGTTAATTATGAAGCTGAAGTTGAAAAGATATTAAAAGGTTTAGGTTTTGAAAGAGAAGATTTCAATCGTCCCACCAAAGAATTTTCTGGTGGTTGGAGAATGCGAATTGAATTGGCAAAAATCCTTTTAACAAAACCTGATTTGATTCTACTCGATGAGCCAACCAATCACTTGGATATGGATAGTATCGAATGGTTAGAGGACTTTTTGATCAATCAAGCCAAAGCCGTTATGGTGATTTCTCACGATAGAGCTTTTGTCGATAATATTACCAACCGTACTATCGAAGTGACAATGGGAAGAATTTATGACTACAAAGCCAAATATTCTCATTATTTAGAATTACGAAAAGAAAGACGTGTTCATCAGCAAAAAGCTTATGATGAGCAACAAAAATTTATTGCAGATAATCAAGCTTTTATTGAGCGTTTTCGTGGTACTTTTTCTAAAACCGATGCTGTACAATCTCGTGTGAGAATGTTGGAAAAACTTGTTCCTATCGAGGTAGATGAAATTGATACTTCGGCTTTGAAATTGAAATTTCCACCATCAGTTCGTTCTGGGCAATACCCTGTTATTGTGAAAGATTTGGAAAAATCGTATGGTGATAAATTGATTTTTAAAGATGCCAATTTGGTAATTGAGCGCGGTCAAAAAGTGGCTTTCGTGGGTAAAAACGGTGAAGGTAAATCTACCATGATTAAAGCCATCATGAAGGAAATCGAAATCAATGGAGGTTCTGTAGAAGTTGGGCACAATGCACAAATTGGCTATTTTGCCCAAAATCAAGCCGCCATGTTGGATGAGAATGCTACCATTTTTGAAACCATTGACAGAATTGCTGTTGGAGATATTCGAACGCAAATTAAAAATATTCTTGGCGCCTTCATGTTTCAAGGAGATGATATTCAAAAGAAAGTAAAAGTGCTTTCGGGTGGAGAAAAAACGCGTTTGGCCATGATTAAATTGTTATTAGAACCCGTAAACCTTTTGATTCTGGATGAGCCGTCCAATCACTTGGATATGAAAACCAAAGATATTATCAAAGATGCGTTGCGTGATTTTGATGGTACTTTAATTCTAGTTTCGCACGACAGGGATTTCCTTGACGGATTGGCTACAAAAGTTTTTGAATTTGGAAACAAACGTGTCGTAGAACATTTTGAAGATATCAAAGGTTTCCTTGCTCATAAGAAAATGGATAGTATGCGAGAAATCGAAAAGAAATAATTTACTTTTTCTGAAATAATCAAAAGGCAAGTGGTTCATTCACTTGCCTTTTTTTATGTTGATTGTAATGCTTTTTTACTTTTGAAATACAAGGCTATATAGGATAAAATAGCGCAAATCACTCCGATTATAATCATGTTATAAATAGGTTTTTGTACTTGTGATAAAGTACCTTCTTCAATAATTAGGATGCGAAACGCCTTTAAAAAATGTGTAAGTGGGATGACATTAGCCACGCCTTGAACCCAATTAGGCATTTGACTCAGTGGCCAGCTAAAGCCGCTCAAAATGAAACTCGGAGTAGCAATCACCATTAAAATTTCGGTGGCTTTGAGTTGATTTGGAATCAAGATACTTACTAGAATTCCGATAAAAGAAACCGAGAGGATAAAGATACCTGCCACAAAAGTGAGTTGTGGAAGGTTCGTGAAAAAAGGAATCCGGAAATAAAAGGTAAAAAACCAATAGATGAGCCATACTCCAAAACTCATCACTAAATAAGGTATGATTTTAATGCTCATCATTTGTACAATCGAATTGCTTTTTTGGACTAATTGGCTAAAGGTACCGTTCTCGAATTCGGATGCAAAGGAAAGCGCTAAGGCTAATAACATAACTTGTTGTAGAACTGCCGATAAAACACCTGGCCAGAGATAATACATATAGTTGGTGCTTCGATTGTATTTTTTTATAAAAGTTGTTTTAAAAGGTTCGTATTGAGAGGGAAGTATTTTTTCGGGAACACCTTGTTTTCTTAGTGTTTCCATTTGAATTCCCACCTTTAAAGTCCCTAAACAAATTTGTATAGCGGTTGATGCATAATTGGCAGTTAGAATATTGGCTGTATTAACTATGGTAGTTATTTCAGGATATTTTTTGGTAAACACCATTTTTTGAAAACCCTTTGGAATGATGACTACCGCATTAGCCTCTTTATCAATAGTAATTTTTGCCACTTCATTTTGATCGTATAAAACCGCAGCTACATTGATAACTTCATCATCGTTAAACATCTCGATGGCTTTGGCGCTCATTTCGGTTTGATCATAATCTATTACTAGTATGGGTAAGTCGGTTACTTTTCCTTTGCTATATACATATCCTAATAATATGGCATACAAAAGTGGTGCACCAATGAAAAGCATTCGTAACACACTATTTTGCCAAAACAATTGAAATTCTCTTTTTAATAGGGAAAAGAAGTGCTGCATAATTATAAAGATAAAGTGGCTGATGCTTTTGAAATCAAATCTTTAGTGTCTTGCACTTGAATTGGTGTAATTTTGATTTCAAACAAACTTTCTTGCATTTCATAGTCGGGATAAGCGGTTGTGATATTCCCGTAGGAACTCAATTGTTTTATAGTAGTGATTTTTCCTTTGATGGATTGTTTGTTGTATGGGATAGTAACAGCTACTTCTTGACCTTTCTTGATTTGGTTTAACTTGCTCTCTGCGATTGTAAATCTGAAATACGTGCTATTTTTTATAAATCCATTAAATAGAGTGTAGCCTGGAAGCGCCAATTCTCCCAGATTTAAAGTTATGGTTTCGATGCTCATGTCTTGAGGCGCAATTACATATCGTTCTTTATTGGCAGTTTCTACTTCTTGTAGTGCCCCGTATGCACGTTCTTGTTGTCCGAGCGCCATTTCTTGTTGCTCTTTTCTTGCTCCTTTTTTGGCATCGTCCAATTCGGCTTGAACGGCATTGTATTGGGCTAAAGCACCTTGATATTTGGCAAAAGTTTCGTCGTAAGTTTGTTGTGGAATCAGAGAGTCTTTCAGCATATTATTCAAACGTTTAATCGATTTTTGTGCAAACTGATATTGTTCTCTTAAAGCCATTAGTTTGGCTTCCAATTGTTTGATTTGATTGTCGGTTGCTCCTTTTACAGCCATGTTGTATTGGGCTTTTGCCGAAAAAACAGCACCTTCTGCTTGACTTTTTTTAGCATCGACTTCAGGAATATCCAAAATGGCAAGGGTATCTCCTTTCTGTACAAAATCTCCTTCTTTGACCAGCAAACTGATGATTTTTCCAGGGACTTTGCTAACAATTGCAATTTGTTCTTTTTCTACTTTACCCTGAAGGAGTTCTTTGTTTTTAGATTGGTTACAACTCGCACATAATAGTAGGGTGAGGAATAATAGGATTGTATTTTTCATCTTTAGCTATATTTTGATTGGAATCTGATTTATTGTTTGTTAAGTTGTTTGGTAAGATCGCCAGTAGCAATTATAGTTTCAATAGCTGCCAAACGTTGGTCAATTAGGGTATTGATTTTGCTTACGGCACTTTTGAAACAATCATTTTCAGCTTCTAATCGTTCAGAGACTGAGATAAGACCTTGAGCGTATTGTTTCGAAGCAAGATTTAAATTGTTTTTTGAAATTTTTTCTTGTTGGTAAGCGATTTCTAATTTTTTATTTAAAACTGTATAATTGACCCAATTGTTTTCAAGTAGCAATGCTAGTTTTTCTTTCGTATCATCAATTTGATTTTGCAGTTGATGGATGTTTATTTTGGCTTCATGAATTTTGTGTTGTCTTTCAAAGCCTGTGAAAATCTCCCATTTTACAGCTGCGCCAACCATCCAATTGTTGCTTATGGTCAATTCGTTGAGCCCTAAATATAGAGCCTGATTGACTCCAGTGATTACTGGTGTAGTGGCTCTAGCATCGAATAAACTTGAATAGGTAATGCCTCCAAAGGCTCCAACTGTTGGGAGATAAGTGCCTTTTTCTTTTTTTAATAAAAATTCATAAGCTGTTTTAAAAGATTCGAGAGCTTTGATTTCCTGTTTGTTTTCTGTGTTTAATTGATTATTCAGGATAAGGTATGGTTCTAAATTGTAGGTAACCAAATTAATTTGCGAGGCATCGTAGCCGGTTAAATATGTGATTTTTTTGTATATCAGCTCTCTTTTTCCGTCAAGTTCTGCTTTTTTGGATTGTAACTCTAAAGCAGCAAGTTTGATTTTGTCTCGGTCATAGGGTACTGCTAGGCCTTGTTCGATGGCTTTTTGGACTCTTTTTGCTTCGGTTTGAAGGCGATTATTACTGTCTTTAATTAAAGTGTCAATGGCTTTTAAAAGTGACAATTGATCAAAAGTATTGATAACCTCCTTGATGATTTGGTCTTTTTCGGAGTCTTTTAGGAATTGCGTCCCTTTGGTTTTTTCTTTAATCGCTTTGGCGCCATTTGGGATTTGCATACCACTAAAAAGGACTGTTTTTGCCATAATACTACCATTGAAAATATTGCCATAATTATCGAAAGGCGTTTTTCCGTCAAAAAGAGGATAATTGATAATGGGTATTTGAGTAGTGGGTAAATCTACCGTGAGTTTGTTGTCGAAATAAGAATAAAGAGCACTAGCTTCAACCGTTGGAATATATTTATTCCAGATTCCTTTTTCCTGTAAATTCAGTTTCTCAATTTCGAGCTCTTTGTTTTTTTGTGAAAGACTTTTTTCCAAAGCTTTGTTTATAGCTTCGTCTAATGTTGTTGAGATTTTTATTTGTCCCCAAGAAATGGAGATTGTAAAAAGAAAAACTGTAAACCAACGTAAAGGATAGTGGGAACTTCTTTTCATAATAAAATCGTTAAAAGACTGAAAAGTAATTTTTCAAAATGTTTGTCTTTTTAAAAGTACAAAAAAAAGTAACTATTTGTTTGTCAAATTTTTATTTGAAGTTAAACCTTTTACATTTTTATTTATCTTAGAGGTATATTAATGGAAAAAAAATAAATATGAAAAATGTATTGCCTTATTTGATACTTCTTTTGATGAGTTTTTTTAGTCTCTCGACTTATGCCCAATCCAACGATGAACCAGAGGCATTGGGGCTTCCTGGAGATAATTTGAATTTGTATGCGGTTTTGGATGTTTTTCAAAAATCAAAAACATTAGAGGATTTTGAGAAAGCGATAAATGATGAAGAAGGAAAAATCAATAATCTTGATTTGAACAACGATAATACTATTGATTATATTCAAGTGGTTAGTGAGAAAAAAGGAGATGCTTATTTTGTGGTTTTGCAAGTAGCGGTCAATTCATCCGAAAAACAAGATGTTGCTGTTGTTGAGGTTACCAAAGATAAAAAAGGACAAGTGTTGGTTCAAATCATTGGCGACGAAGAATTATATGGTAAAGATTATATTGTTGAACCTGCCGAAGTAGCAAAAGTTTCGGGTACTCCAAATCCTGGATATAAAGGCGAAGGAACGGTTATCATTAATAATAATACCACAAATAATTATAATTCGAATAGCGGAACAACGGTTAGTGCTTGGCCAGTAGTGTTGTATTTGTTTTCTCCTTTGTTTGTTCCTTGGCGCTCACCATGGTATTGGGGGTATTATCCTCCATACTGGAGACCTTGGCGTCCTGTTTTTTATCACAACTATTGGGGGTATCACAGACATTATTATGGAAATCATTACTATCACAGAACGGTAATTATCCGAAATCCGGGTCACAGAGTGTATTACTCTAATCGAAGAACTACTTCGGTTGTGGTTAGAAATAACAGATTTAATGGCAGTTACAGAGCAACTTATGATGGAAGAACGTATAGAACACCTGCTTCTCCAGTAGTTAGACCATCAACAAATCGTCCTTCGACACGACCAACAACGAGGCCAACTACGCGGCCTGCGAACTCTAATAACACTATGAGTCGTCCGTCTACAAGACCTTCGGATAGATTACCTTCAACATCTAGACCAACAACTCCTTCTGTTAGGCCTTCAACACCGAGTGTTCGTCCAAGTGTTCCTTCAGCTCGTCCTGTCACAAGACCTTCAACTCGACCAGCTACAAGACCATCAGGACAACCTGCTACTATGAATAGAGGTGTGGGTAATCGAGCCGGTAGAAATTAAAATGAAAAGCTGCTTTAAAGGGCAGCTTTTTTTTTATAAACGAATTCCTGGAGGAAGAAGTTCTTTGTACGATGGGTTTTTTTTGAAGAAATGTACTATTTTGGGTAAAATGGGAACGGCTTTCAGGTTGCGTTCGCTTATATTGTCTAAAATAGATTTGAAAAATCGCTGCGTTGTTTCTTCATCAGAGAATGAATCAGGAGCATTAAATTTCGTGAGGAAAATCTTTTTCTCTTGAAAGGAATACTCAACGATTAAGGTGCCTTCAGGTACAATGGTTTCAAATTGTCTTGCAAAAATATTGTCTTTAATTTCCATTGTAAAAAGTGTTTTCGAAAATTGTACTTATGTTTTTTAAAATAATTCTTTTGTGGTTTAAGAAAAATTTGTTGCAAAGGTAATGAATTGATAATCAAACAGTAGTATTTTTGTGTTATTTATGAAATAACTCTGTGTTTCTGTTGTTGTCATTTGTAAGAGGTTTGAACAAAGTATGTCATTTGATAATACAATAACAATGATTCGTTTTTTTGTTTTTTTAAAACTAAATTTAGCTAGTATTAGATTTGAACTATAATGAATAAAATTCCAGTTTACTTTATGCCTGGTTTAGCGGCCAGTTCTGCTATTTTCGAACGAATTGATTTGCCCAAGGAACGGTTTGAAGTGATTCTGCTAGAATGGGAGATTCCGTTTTCTGCCGAAACGCTTTTGCAGTATGCAGAGCGAATGGCTGCAAAGGTAATTCATGAAAACCCTGTGTTGATTGGGGTTTCTTTTGGAGGTATTTTGGTTCAAGAAATGGCAACTTTTTTGAATCCTTTTCGGATTATAATAATTTCGAGTGTCAAAACAAATTTGGAATTCCCGAGACGAATGAAAGTTGCCAAGACCACCAAAGCCTACAAATTGATTCCTACGAGTTTGATTTTGAATGTAGAGAATTTAGCTAAATTTTCTTTTGGTGAAAAAATAAAAAGCCGACTCAAATTGTATGAAAAATTCCTTTCGGTAAGGGATATCACTTATTTAGATTGGGCTATAGAACAGGTGATTCTTTGGGAACGAACAGAGGTTGATGCAAAAGTGATTCACGTTCACGGCGATGAAGATGATGTGTTCCCTATAAAGTATATTTCAAATGCAATTGTAGTACCTGGTGGAAATCACGCGATGATTTTGTTTAGATTCCGTTGGTTGAACGAGTATTTACCAGAATTAATTCTTACAGGAACTAAAAAAGGCGATTAACTTTATCAGTCAATCGCCTTTTATAAATAGGATGTAGCAATTAGATTTTTTTCATTTGCTCTTTCATCAAAGTAATTTGTTCTTTCAACATATTTTGTTTGTCTAACTTTTTTGCTTCATTCAATAAGTTAGTGGCTTCTAATTTTCTTCTTCTAGAAAGAGCAATTCCCGCTAGATTTAATTTGGCTACTGCCAAATCCATATCCATAGAAAGTCCTAATTCGATAGCTTTTTTGAAGAACTTTTCAGCTTGGTTGATATTGGTTTGAGAAACCATAATCCCGTGAAGGTAATTAAAGTATCCTTGTTGTTTTCTAACCAAAGCTGTTTCAGGATTTTTGATATACGCTAACCATTTTTGAGCACCAGGAAAATCTTGTTTTCTTAATTTTAAAAAGGCAAGTAAAATAAATTCATTTTTATAATAAAGAAAAATAGGGAAGGCGCTAAGGAATAATAGGAAAATTCCGTTTCCAATATTAGATTCTGTAAATTGCCAAATTCCTGCAATGATGATTAATGCAGCTAAGATAAGTTTGATATTTCTGTGAAACATAATAGGTGTTAAATTTAGATTGCAAAGATAGTAAAAGGAATTAAAAATATTTTTATAAAACTACTTGCTAGAAAAAAAAAGTCTTTGTATATTTGCACTCGGTTTTGGAATAAGGGTTAGTCCAAACAAAATAAAGATACATAAACAAGATTTTTAAAGATACAAAGCAATGAGCAAAAGAACATTTCAACCATCGAAAAGAAAAAGAAGAAATAAACACGGATTTATGGACAGAATGGCGTCTGCGAATGGAAGAAAAGTTCTAGCGCGTAGAAGAGCTAAAGGAAGACATAAATTGACTGTTTCTAGCGAACCTAGACACAAAAAATAATGTTTTCATAAACATCATAAAGGCGTTACTTATTGTTAGTATCGCCTTTTTTTATACCCAAACGCGACTTGCGTAGATTAGTTTCCTCGGAATAAGTACAATAACAACACAATCCCATACAAAATGCCAAAAGACACATCGATAAAATCCGTTTTAATAATAGGTTCAGGACCTATTGTAATTGGTCAAGCTTGCGAATTTGATTATGCAGGTTCGCAATCGGCACGCTCTATTCGTGAAGAAGGAATAGAAGTTATTCTTATCAATTCGAATCCAGCTACAATTATGACGGATCCTTCTATGGCGGATCACGTTTATCTAAAACCTTTAACTACAAAATCTATTATTGAAATTCTTAAAGCGCATCCACAAATTGATGCTGTTTTGCCTACAATGGGAGGTCAAACAGCGTTGAATTTATGTTTGGAGGCTGATGAAAAAGGAATATGGGATGATTTTGGGGTAAAAATGATTGGTGTTGATGTAAATGCAATCAACATCACCGAAGATAGAGAGCAGTTCAAACAATTGCTTCAAAAGATTAATGTTCCTACGGCTCCTGCTAAAACAGCTACTTCTTTCCTTGAAGGTAAAGAAATTGCTCAAGAATTTGGCTTTCCGTTAGTAATCCGTCCATCGTTTACTTTAGGAGGAACTGGAGCTGCTTTTGTGCATACTAAAGAAGAATTTGATGAAAAACTAACCTATGGTTTAGAAATGTCACCAATTCACGAAGTATTGATTGATAAAGCGCTGCTAGGTTGGAAAGAATATGAGTTAGAGCTTTTAAGAGATAAAAATGACAACGTAGTAATCATTTGTTCTATTGAGAACATGGATCCTATGGGAATTCACACAGGAGACTCGATTACTGTTGCTCCAGCGATGACTTTATCAGATACTACTTTTCAAAAAATGCGTGATATGGCCATCTTAATGATGCGTTCTATCGGAAACTTTGCTGGAGGTTGTAACGTACAGTTTGCGGTTTCTCCTGATGAAAAAGAAGATATCGTTGCTATCGAAATTAACCCTCGTGTATCTCGTTCTTCTGCTTTAGCATCTAAAGCTACTGGATATCCAATTGCTAAAATTGCATCAAAACTAGCTTTGGGCTACAACTTAGATGAATTACAAAATCAAATTACAAAATCTACATCAGCTTTATTTGAGCCAACTTTAGATTATGTAATTGTGAAAATTCCTCGTTGGAATTTTGATAAATTCGAAGGTTCTGATAGAACGTTAGGACTTCAAATGAAATCTGTAGGTGAGGTGATGGGGATTGGACGTTCGTTTCAAGAAGCCTTGCACAAAGCTACTCAGTCATTAGAAATCAAACGTAATGGATTAGGTGCTGACGGAAAAGGCTACACCAATTACGAGCAAATTATTGAAAAACTAACTTTTGCAAGTTGGGACCGTGTTTTCGTAATTTATGATGCTATTGCAATGGGGATTCCGTTGAGTCGTATTCACGAAATTACAAAAGTCGATATGTGGTTCCTAAAACAATATGAAGAACTATATATCTTAGAGAAAGAGATTTCCAACCACAAAGTAGATACTTTATCAAGAGAATTGTTGCTTGAAGCTAAGCAAAAAGGATTTGCCGATAGACAAATTGCTCACATGATGGGTTGCTTAGAGAGTCAAGTACATGAGTTGAGAGAAAAGATGAACATCAATCGTGTGTTTAAATTGGTAGATACTTGTGCGGCTGAGTTTAAAGCGCAAACACCATATTACTATTCTACTTTTGAGGCCGAAATTGAAAAAGCCAATGGAGAGCGTTATGTTCATAATGAAAGTATAGTAACCGATAAAAAGAAAATTGTTGTTCTTGGGTCTGGACCGAACCGAATTGGTCAAGGAATTGAATTTGATTACTCTTGTGTACACGGAGTTTTAGCAGCCAAAGAATGTGGTTACGAAACCATTATGATCAATTGTAACCCAGAAACGGTTTCTACCGATTTTGATACTGCGGATAAATTGTATTTCGAACCAGTTTTCTGGGAACACATATACGATATCATTAAGCATGAAAAACCAGAAGGAGTTATCGTTCAGTTAGGTGGACAAACAGCTTTGAAATTAGCTGAAAAACTATCCAAATATGGTATAAAAATCATCGGAACAAGTTTTGAAGCTTTGGATTTAGCGGAAGATAGAGGGCGTTTTTCAGATCTTTTGACTGAATTAGATATTCCGTTTCCTAAGTTTGGAATTGCAGAAACTGCTGATGAAGCTTCGGCTTTAGCAGATAAATTAGATTTTCCATTGTTGATTCGTCCATCTTATGTATTGGGTGGTCAAGGAATGAAAATCGTGATTAACAAACAAGAATTAGAAGAACACGTAATTAACTTGTTAAAGTCTATTCCTGGTAATAAATTACTACTAGACCATTACTTAGCAGGAGCTATAGAAGCTGAAGCAGATGCTATTTGCGATGGTGAAAATGTGTACATCATCGGAATTATGGAACACATTGAGCCTTGTGGAGTACACTCTGGTGATAGTAATGCTACTTTGCCTCCTTTTAATTTAGGAGAATTTGTAATGCAACAAATTAAAGATCATACGAAGAAAATTGCCTTGGCATTAAAAACGGTAGGGTTAATCAATATTCAGTTTGCGATCAAAGATGATATGGTATACATCATCGAAGCAAATCCTAGAGCTTCTAGAACGGTACCATTCATTGCAAAAGCTTATGGCGAGCCTTACGTGAATTACGCGACAAAGGTAATGCTTGGTGTAAATAAAGTAACTGATTTTGATTTTAATCCACAGTTAAAAGGATTCGCTATCAAACAGCCTGTTTTCTCATTTAGTAAGTTCAAAAATGTAAACAAAGCTTTAGGACCAGAAATGAAATCTACTGGAGAAAGTATTTTGTTTATAGATGACCTGAAAGATGATCAATTCTATGAGTTGTACTCTAGAAGAAAAATGTACTTGAGCAAATAAACTCAAAATTATAGATATAAAAGCCCCGTTTAGGGGCTTTTTTTGTGTCCTCAAAGAAACGCTTTTGTTATTTGTTAGTAGCTATTGGTTTGTCGTTTCGGCTCCATTCGCTCCAAGAGCCTACATACAATTTTGGGATAGCAAAACCTGCATGATGTAAGGCTAATATAGTATGGCATGCTGTAATGCCTGAACCGCAATGAACAATGGTTTTATCGGGAACATATTCAGTAAGTAGGGTAATGTATTTTTCTTTTATTACTTCTGGAGGCAAAAATAAACCGTTCTCATCTAGGTTTTGAATAAAAGGCATATTGATGGCGCTAGGAATATGACCTGCAATTGAGTCAATGGGTTCACTTTCTCCATTATAGCGAAAAGCTTCTCTAACATCGATTACGGTATGTGAAGGAAGCTTGACTACTTTTTCGACTTCATCAATTGAAGTAATAGGCCATTGCCAAGTTGTGCAAGGATAGTTTTCTTTTTTTCTTATAGAAACTGGTCCTGAATTTACAGGAAAACCTATTTTTTCAGCAGCTTGAATGCCACCGTTAAGCACTTGTACTTTTTCGTGACCAATAGCGCGTAGCATCCACCAAAAGCGAGCGGCGGCATTTGCTCCATTTTTATCATCGTAAACTACGACCCATGTTTGAGGAGTAATCCCTAAATTGCCCAAAGTTTTTGAAAAATCTTCAATGCTTGGTAGGGGATGTCTTCCTCCCACGGCAACGTCAGTTTCGATTGTAGCTAATTGTGTATTTGCATCTACAAAAATGGCTCCTTCCAAATGTTTGTTTTCGTAATTAAGTTTGGTATTTGGTCCGTTGCTTGCATCAACCAAAAGAATGTTTTCGGTTTTGTAAATGGCTAGTAATTCTGATGCGTTTATGATTGCATTTATTGACATGTTTATCTTTAATTGGTTTCAAATGATTTTTTCAAACTATAATACAACAGCATTCCAGTAATCTCATTAGTATAATTTATAGAGGCACTAAACAAATGTTCATTGATAAAAGTATTGTAGATTTCTTGGGTTAATACAAGTCTGTCATTTTTAGTATTATAGAGTCTAATCGTTATTTTATAAAATTGGTGGGATCCTAAGTTTAGGTTTGATGTTTTAATTTCGGATTTGAGTTCTTTAATTTTTGCATACGTATTGGTTAACAATTGAACCAAAAAAATTTTGTGATCTTCCAATGTTGTTGTTTTCTCTCCTTTGAGCGATTCATAACTTGAACTAAAATAGTTGTATTTATTTCTTTCAAAGCCAATCAAAATTGGAGGTTTAGAATGAATAACCGTACCCTCAGGAGCATTGTTTTTGATAAAAGCAAAGCCTTTGTTTTGTAATTCTTCTGCTTTTGAGAGTTCAGTTACTTTAAAGTCCTTAGGGATAGCAATTTTCCAATCAAATAGATTGCAAATAAATACATTGTTTTCTATTCTTCCATTGGCAACTTCTTCTATGATGATACCTTCGGGGTCAATATTTAGAACGTTTTCTTGTGAATAAACAAGAGTAGTGTAACAAAGAAGGAATATAAATAGGAGTCTATTCTTCATTTGCAATAGCTTTCAAATTAATAATGCCATCGCCTGTAAGATCAGCGACATGTTTGGTAATTTTTTCAATATCCCAATCCCACCACTTAAGTTCTAAAAGGGTTTCGATTTTTTCATCAGTGAATCTTTTTTTAATCACTTTTGAGGGGTTGCCACCAGCAATTGAGTATGGAGGAACATCTTTGGTTACTGTTGTATTGGCCGCAATTATGGCACCGTCACCTATTGTTATTCCTGGCAAAATTGTCACATTGTAACCAATCCAAACATCGTTGCCTACTATTGTGTTTCCTTTGTTGGGATAGGTTTTGTCTTTCATAGCATTTTGCCAATCGTGTCCAAAGATGGCAAAGGGATACGAGCTAATGCTTTGGGTTAAATGGTTAGCTCCGTTCATAATAAACGTTACATTAGAGGCTATCATACAAAACTTACCAATAATCAATTGGTCTCCAATAAAATCAAAATGGTACTTTACATTTTTTTCAAAATTGGCCACATCTTCAAAATCATCATAATAGGTGTAATCTCCAACGATAATGTTGGGATTGGTGATTATGTTTTTTAAAAAGCATAATCTAGTGTAGTTTTCGAGTGGAAATTTTTGATCTTTATTAGGATATTGCATATAACTCTTTTGGAATCGCTTTTTGAATACTTTTTATTTTAGATTTTTTTTGAAAAAATCAATGGTTCTTGTCCAGGCTAGAGTGGCTGCTTTTTCATCATATCTTGGTGTAGTATTGTTGTGGAAACCGTGATTCACATCGGGATAGATGTAAGCGGTATAAGCGACTTTATTTTGTTTTAAAATTTTTTCATAAGCGGGCCAACCTTCATTAACTCGTGTATCTAAGCCTGCATATTGTATCAAGAGCGGTGCTTTTATTTTAGCGGCATCTTCTGCGCTAGGTTGACCACCATAAAAAGGTACTGCTGCTCCTAATTTTGGTATACGAACTGCCATCATATTGGCAATCCATCCGCCAAAACAAAATCCTACCACTCCTACATGTCCATTACAATCTTTATGATCTTTTAAAAATTCATAGGCAGCAATAAAATCTTCGAGCATTTCCTCACGGGTACGTTTTTTTTGTAATTCACGACCAGCATCATCATTTCCAGGATAACCTCCTAGTGGACTCAAAGCATCGGGTGCTAATGTGATAAAGCCTTCTAGGGCTCCTCTTCTTCCTACGTCTTCAATGTAGGGATTTAAACCTCTATTTTCATGAACTACAATAATACCTGGTAGTTTTTTCTTTTTGTCGGTTGGTTTAGAAAGTAATCCTTTGATTGTTCCGCCTCCTTTTGGAGAAGGGTAGCTAATCATGGCTGATTCTAATCTTGGATCATTGGCTGCAATAGTTTGAGTGTCTTTATAATTTGGGGTCATAAAATTGAGTAGTGTAGGGACAGTCAAACTTCCTACTGCAAAAAGGGATAGTTTTTCTATAAATTGCCTTCTTTCAATTTTGTTATGGGCATAATCATCATATAAATCAAAAACTTCTTGGCTAATGTCTGCTTTGGTGATTTCTTTCATAGTTGGTTGTTTTTTTGTTATGTAGGTTTTATTTGTTGAGTAATAAATCTATGACTCCAAGAGTTAAGGCGGCTCCAATGTTATTAGTTCCGTATGGGTTAAAAGAATCTATTTTTGCCCCTCTAGGATACATTACATTTTGTGGAATATAAAACGATTTACTGTATTTTGCTTCTTGATTTTTTAAATAAAAACTATCGTTCAAACCGCTGGCGGGATTATACACATTCAACGAATAGGGCGTAGTATGCGTTTTGAAACTAAGATTCGGATAAGTAAATCGGATGCTGTTGTAATTTGAGAACGCCAATTTAGGCTGAAAAGAGGCTGCAGGAATGGGCATTTTGAGCTGCTGAGCATTCATTTGAAAAGTAGCAAATGCAATTATGAAAAATAGTGTTCTCATAGATAGAAGGTTTTTGCTCATAAAAATAACTTTTTTTTCGCTTCCTTATCGATTGATTATAAATTCTAGTGTTATTTATTTATTTTTATTGCATTAAAAATAAATAAAATACTGTTTTTGGTATATAATCATCAAATTTTATGGCACTTTTTCAACGATTGAATTCCAAGTTAACCCCTATTATCAATACTGGATTTGGAACTAATGCAACTATTAACGGTAAGCGTTTTTTAAACAAAGACGGAAATGCCAGAGTGAAACGTTTGGGGCTTTCATTTTTTGAAAGTAGAAGTTGGTACCATACGTTATTAGATTTGCCTTCTTGGAAGTTTCTAGGTTTATTGTTGTTGTTTTATATTGGTATTAATTTTGTTTTTGCTTGTTTGTATTTTGCCATTGGAATAGAGTATTTAAACGGAATTGCTACTACTCAAAGTCAATTCGAGCAATTTGGACAAGCTTATTTTTTTAGTGCACAAACTTTTACCACGGTTGGATATGGTCATATAAGTCCCGTTGGGTTTTTAACCAGTTCGCTCTCTGCTGCCGAAGCTTTAATTGGTTTGCTCAGTTTTGCAATAGCAACTGGGTTGTTTTTTGGTCGATTTAGTAAACCTAGAGTCTATTTAAAATTTTCTGATAATGCCATTATTGCGCCGTATCAAGGCGGAACAGCTTTGATGTTTAGGCTGGCGCCTTATAAAAACACCAATTATCTCGATACTGAAGTCAGCGTTACTTTGGGATTGAGCATAGAGGAAAACGGTGTTTTGACCAATAAGTTTTACACTTTAGATTTAGAAATTAACAGAGTCAATACACTCGTATTGAGTTGGACTATTGTACATCCTATTACCGATAAGAGTCCTTTATATCAATTTACGGCTCAAGATTTTGCAAATCTACAAGGAGAAATTTTAGTTTTTGTCAAAACGTTTGATGATATGTATAGCACCACGGTAGCAACAAGAACGTCATATATATTTCCAGAAGTTGTTTATGGAGCTAAGTTTAGATCGATGTTTGAAAGTAGTGCTAAACACACCCATACCTTAATTCATTTGAATCAGCTCAATGATTTTGAAAAAGTAACTTTATAATTACACTTTTTTTATTGTTTATCGAAAAAAATATTTTACTTTTGTTTAATAAATTTTCAAAAACAATGAACAATATTAAAAATGTATTCAGCATCAAAGACCTAGAGAATCTCTCGGGGATTAAAGCACATACGATTCGTATTTGGGAAAAACGATACAATGTTTTGCAACCTATGCGAACGGATACAAATATTCGTTTATATGATCTTCATAGTCTGCAAAAATTATTGAACATCACCTTGCTTCATGATTATGGATATAAGATTTCGAAAATTGCTACTTACTCAGAGGAGAAGATTCCATCCTTGGTTCGAGAAATTATTACCACAAAAAATGCAAACAATCATGCCATTAGTGATTTCAAAATGGCAATGATGAACTTTGACCAAGATTTGTTTTTTAAAACGTACGATTGGTTAATTGCAAAAAAGACATTCAAAGAGGTTTTTTTGCAAGTGTTCGTTCCTTTGATGAATGAATTGGGTTTATTATGGCAAACTGACACTATTACACCAGCACATGAGCATTTTGTGAGCTATTTGATTAAACAAAAATTACTAATTAATATTGAGCAATTACAAACGCAGCCTGTACAACATCATGATAAAGTATTTGTATTGTCTTTGCCAATGAATGAAATTCATGAGCTAGGTTTGATGTATTTACATTACGAGATTTTGTTACAAGGCTATAAAACGGTTTATTTAGGAGAAAGTATGCCTATTGACAACTTAAAAGTGTTGAAAAACAATTTTGCTCCCATTGTTTACATTACTTACATGACTGTGCAACCAGATCGTGAAGCTATTGATAATTACGTATCTACGATGGAGTCTGATTTGTTGGGTGATGGAACGAAATTATGGTTTATTGGTCGTTTAGTAGATAACATCAATAAAGATAAAATTGCTCAGGATACGAGAGTTTTTGAATCCATTACAGAATTGGTAGATGCCATTTAGCCCTTCTAATTAAGCCCCTTACTAAACAATGAAAAAAATTACAATTATTGGTTCAGGTTTCTCTGCTTTATCCGCCTCTTGTTATTTGGCCAAAAGCGGCTACGATGTTACTATTTTTGAGAAAAATGCAACAATTGGCGGAAGAGCAAGACAGTTAAAAGCCGAGGGTTTTACTTTTGATATGGGCCCTAGCTGGTATTGGATGCCTGATATTTTTGAACGCTTTTTTGCCGATTTTGGGAAGAAGACCACAGATTATTATGAGCTAATCAAACTGTCACCAGCCTACCGTGTATATTTCGGAATCAATGATTTTATAGCCATAGCCGATAACTTAGATGCAATAGCCCAAACTTTTGAAGCAATAGAAAAGGGAAGTGGCAAAGTTCTTAGGTCATTTATGGCCGAAGCTCAAAGTAATTATGATATTGCTATTAAAGATTTGGTATATCGCCCTGGTGTTTCTCCTTTAGAATTGGTTACTACAAAAACAGCTCAGAAAGTTGGACAGTTTTTTAGTAATATCAGTCGAGATGTTCGCAAAAAGTTTACCAATCCAAGATTGATTCAGATTCTTGAATTTCCAGTCTTGTTTCTTGGAGCCAAACCTTCAGATACGCCTTCGTTTTATAGTTTTATGAATTATGCAGACTTTGGTTTAGGCACTTGGCATCCTAAAACAGGTATGTTTGATGTAGTTTTAGCTATGGAAAGTTTGGCTAGGGAAGTAGGAGTTAAATTTGTTACCAATGCAGCCGTAGAAAAAATTGTAGTCGAAAACAAAATTGCCAAAGCGGTTGTCATCAACGGACAAACCATCACCTCTGATGTAGTCTTGAGCGGTGCCGATTATCATCATACAGAAACTTTATTGGATAAAGAGCATCGAGCTTACTCAGAAGCCTATTGGGAAAGTCGCGTTTTTGCCCCTTCCTCATTATTGTTTTATGTAGGTTTTGATAAAAAAATAGAAAATATTTCTCATCACGCTTTATTCTTTGATGTTGATTTTTACCAACATACCAAAGATATTTACGATGAACCGCAATGGCCAAAAGAGCCTTTGTTTTATGCCAATTTTCCTTCTCTTACTGATCCAACTGCAGCTCCGGAAGGAATGGAATCTGCTTTCTTTTTAGTACCCTTGGCTCCCGGAATTAATGATACTGAGGAATTAAGAGAACAGTATTTTGATAAAATAATTGCTCGTTTTGAGCAACTTACGCAACAAACTGTAAAAAATAACATTATATTTAAACAATCGTTTTGCAAAAATGATTTTGTGTCTGAGTATAATTCTTATAAAGGGAATGCATACGGAATGGCCAATACTTTATTGCAAACCGCTTTTTTGAGACCAAAATTGAAAAGTAAAAAAGTCAAAAACTTATATTTTACAGGACAATTAACCGTGCCAGGTCCAGGAGTACCTCCTGCTTTAATTTCAGGTAAACTAGTGTCAGAATTAATTAATAAACAATTTTCAGTAGCGTAAATTATGAAGCAATTATTTGATGAGGTATCTTTTAAGTGTAGTAAATTAGTAACCAAAAATTACAGCACTTCCTTTTCGCTGGCGGTATATATGCTAGCTCCAAGTATTAGAGAGGACATTTACAGTATTTATGGATTTGTTCGTTTTGCCGATGAAATCGTAGATTCGTTTCATGGTTTCGAAAAAGAAAAATTAATCAATGATTTTGAAACCGAGTATTACAAAGCTTACGAATCAGGAATCAGTTTGAACCCTATTTTGAATGCCTTTCAAATCACAGTCAAACAAAATAATATTTCAGACGATTTGATTCAAGCATTTCTCAAAAGCATGAAACTCGATTTGGTAAAGTCAGACTACAACACCAAGTCAGAGTACGAAGAGTATATCTATGGTTCAGCAGATGTTGTTGGACTAATGTGCCTAAAAGTTTTTGTACGAGGCGACGAAGAAAAATACAATCTTTTAAAAGACGAAGCCATGAGATTAGGTTCGGCTTTTCAAAAAGTAAATTTCTTGAGAGATTTAAGAGATGATAATTTAGTGCTAAATCGCAATTATTTCCCAGGTGTAGATTTGAAATCTTTCGACGAAACCGCCAAAAAAGCAATCATTGCCGAAATTCAAGAAGATTTTAGAATTGCAAGAGAAGGAATTAAAAAATTACCACTCGAAGCTAAATTTGGAGTGTTTACAGCTTATGTGTATTACTTAAAACTCTTGCGTAAACTCGAAAAAACACCTTGTCACAAAATTGGAACTGCTAGAATCCGTGTGTCAAATTATTCAAAAGCGGGATTGTTGGCACAGTCATTTGTGACCTACAAGTTACGAATGGTCTAGCCCAATAGCATTTAATTAAAAAAAAACGTAAGTACTATGCTTAATTTTTTCATTTTTCTAGGAGTTTTTTTATTTATGGAGTGTGTGACTTGGTGCACCCACAAATTCGTGATGCATGGTTTTATGTGGTATTTTCACGCCGATCACCATCAACCCAAATACGCACATGTATTCGAACGCAACGATATTTTCTTTGTCATTTTTGCCATTCCTAGCATCATTCTTTTTTATTATGGAGTAGAGGGCGGACTCAATTACAAGTTTTTCATAGGGCTAGGCATTCTATTTTATGGAATTTGCTACTTTTTAATCCATGATGTTTTAATTCACCAACGTTTCAAGTGGTTCAAACACACGAACAACAGATATTTAATCGGACTCAGGAAAGCTCACAAAGTACACCACAAACATTTGGGCAAAGAGCATGGCGAATGTTTCGGAATGCTATTCGTACCCTTCAAATATTATAAAATGTAGTTTTTGGGCGTGCCCCCCGAAACACGAATATACTAACAAAACGACACTCCAATCGGGGGTCGGGTCATCCATTCCCGCTTTTTTAATTTTTTTATAGCTTAGGGCTTAAACCCTAAGCTATAAAAAAATTAAAAAGAGCTCCATTACTACCCCTCACGCAGGGAAATCAACACCATTTATCGCATACATTATGAAAGTATATAAATTAGAAACTGTTCAAAACATCAATGCTACACTTGACGAATGTTGGAGCTTTTTCTCTAGTCCACAAAATCTGCAAAAAATAACGCCATTGGATATGGGGTTTCAAATCGTAGATTTCGATGGTAGAACCGCCTATCCAGGTCAAGTGATACAATACAAAGTGTCGCCTTTAGCAGGAATAAAACTAAGTTGGATGACCATCATTACAGCCGTAAAAGACAAAAGTTATTTTATAGATGAGCAGCGTTTTGGTCCCTATACGTTGTGGCACCACAAACATTTCTTTGAAGCCACCGAAAACGGTGTAAAAATGACCGATGTGGTTCATTACGCCCTACCTCTAGGTTTTTTAGGTCGCATTATGAATTTCCTAGTAGTCAAAAATAAACTAAAAACAATCTTCGACTACAGAAGAGTAGCAGTAGACCAACTTTTTAATGCAAAATAATGACTGCCCAGCCTGTTACTGTTTTTTGGTTCCGTCGCGATTTGCGGTTAGAAGATAATGTAGGCCTATATCAGGCGTTACAAAGTGGCTATCCAGTACTTGCTGTTTTCATTTTTGATGATGCCATTTTGGAACATTTGCCCAAAGACGATGCTAGAGTCACTTTTATCTACGAATCACTTTCGAAAATCAACGAAAAATTAGCCGAATTTAGGAGTTCTCTTTTGGTAAAAAAAGGAAAAACCCAAGATGTTTGGCAACAATTAATAACCGAATTTGAGGTCAAAGCGCTTTTTTTCAACAAAGATTATGAACCCTATGCCATAAACAGAGACCAACAGATTACTGAATTGTTAGCTCAAAATGGCGTAAAAGTTCAGGCGTTCAAAGACCAAGTCATTTTTGAAGAAGCCGAAATCACCAAGGCCGACGGTTTGCCTTACACGGTTTACACGCCCTATAAAAACAAATGGTTAGAAAAATACAAAACAATAGCACCCGTTACTGAGCACGAAAAGACAGTTTTTTCAGAAAATTGGTTGGCTAGTTCCTTCGAATTTCCTTCCTTGTCTGCTATTGGTTTTGAAACGAGTAGCATCAAAGTCAAACCCCACAATTTGACTAAAATTGCAAATTATCACGAAACCCGTGATTTTCCAGCATTAGATACAACCTCTTATTTGTCGCCACATTTGCGATTTGGTACTGTTAGTGTTCGAAAATTAGTGAATTGGGCAGCGCGTAAAAATGACGTTTTCTTGAGCGAACTCATTTGGAGAGAATTTTTTATGCAAATCTTGTATCATTTCCCCAAAGTAGTCCAACACAATTTTAAATCAGCTTACGACGGCATACAATGGCGTAATGATGAAGCCGATTTTCAACGCTGGTGTTCAGGAACGACAGGCTATCCAATGGTTGACGCAGGTATGCGCGAACTCAATGCTACGGGTTATATGCACAATCGCGTGCGTATGGTGGTAGCAAGCTTTTTGTGCAAACATTTGTTATTACCTTGGCAATGGGGCGAAGCCTATTTCGCTCAAAAACTCTTAGACTATGATTTGTCTGCCAATGTGGGCAATTGGCAATGGGCAGCTGGTACAGGTTGTGATGCTGCTCCATATTTTAGAGTGTTCAATCCCGATATTCAATTGCAAAAATTTGATGCCAAAGGCCATTACATCCGAAAATGGATTCCTGAATTTGATTTAGGCTACGGCGCACCTATGGTGGAACACGATATGGCAAGAGACCGTGCTATTGCTACTTATAAAGCTGGGATTTTGAAGTGAATACTTATTTTAAGTGATAATTAATTCCGCAATTTAGAATAAAAACAAATAAATGATTAGTTTTGCATCATGGAAAAAAGGTTTTTTGTGCTACTACTTGTTTTTTTTGGACTCTTTTGTGTTCCAATGAAAGGCTATGCTTGTACTAAAACTAAATCGACTCATAAAATCAGTACTACAAAATGCGAGTCTTTAAAAATACAAAAGCAAACGTGTTGCGAAAATCATTCAAACAAGAAGTCTAATCCATGTTCAGGAAAATGTGGAAGCACCAAATGCATAACTTCTTGCACTTCATTTAATTTATTTCTAAATATTGAGTTTACATTTGAATCAAGCATCTTTGAAAATTTTATTCAAAAAACCACTTTTTACTATGTAGATCCTTTCGTTTCTTCAGCTCATATTTCTATTTGGTTACCCCCAAAAATATTATAATTTTTTTGTTCCTAGCCATAGGTCTGTTTTCTTGAGAATGGACATTTATGAAAAAAAATAGTATTATATCTAAATAGAAAAAAATGAAACAAACATCAAAAATGTTGGTAGTAATCACTGTATTATTATCAACCGTAACTTCGCAGGCAAAACAAGTAATTCCTGCAAAAGGAACCAACCAATTTCAAAATACTAATACCGAGTCAGTAGTTGTCAAATCAATGGGTGAGGCGCAAAAAGTGGATCAGCTCACCCCCGTTTTTGATACTTATTTTACAGTTAAAGACGCTTTAGTTAGCAGTAATGGTAATGATGCGGCGGGAAGAGCAAAGCAAATGCTTTTGGCTATTAAAAGTGTTAAAATGGAAAAATTGGACATGAAAGTTCATATGGTTTGGATGAAGGTTGTGAAAGATTTAACTGAAGATGCTGAACATATTTCGGAGACAAAAGATCCAAAACACCAAAGAGATCATTTTATTACCTTGTCTAAAAATGTATATCAATTATTGAAAGTATCCAAACAAGCTACGCCTGTTTACATCCAACATTGTCCAATGGCAAATGGTGGAAAAGGAGCCAATTGGCTTAGTAAAGAGAGTACTGTCAAAAATCCATATTATGGATCAATGATGCTAACTTGTGGTAAAGTAGTGGAAACTATAAAATAATTTTAAGGCGAAATGTTTTCATTTCGCCTTATTAATTAGATGTACTATGATAGATATAAAAAAAAGGATGAGGCTACTGAAAGTCTCTTTACTGTTAATGCTGTTTTCAGTTGTAAGTTTTGCTCAAAATGTGGTTCGATATGATTTGTATGTTCGTGATACTGTAGTCAATTTTACTGGTAACCCCAAGAGAGCTATTGCAGTAAACGGTCAAATTCCTATGCCGACTTTAACTTTTACCGAAGGGGATATTGCAGAAATTTATGTGCATAATGAGCTAAAGGAATCCACCTCTTTGCATTGGCACGGTTTGTTTTTGCCCAACCAAGAAGATGGCGTTCCCAATTTGACTCAAATGCCAATTGCTCCTAATACCACACACAAATATACTTTTCCCATTATACAAAACGGAACCCATTGGTATCACAGCCATTCAGGTTTGCAAGAGCAAATAGGAATGTATGGCTCTATGATTTTGAAAAAGAAAGACGCAGACAAACAGTTTAGAAAAGGAATTGATGATTTGCCTACTATTCCCATCATTTTGAGTGAATGGACCGATGTCAATCCTAATAATGTGCATAGAATGTTGCACAACGCATCGGATTGGTTTGCCATACAAAAAGGAACTACTCAAAGTTATGCTGAAGCTATTGCACAAGGACACTTTGGTACTAAATTGAATAATGAATGGAAGCGTATGAACGCTATGGATGTAAGCGATGTTTTCTATGATGCTTTTTTAATTAATGGTAAAAAGGAAACACAATTATCGCAATTCAAGGCTGGTGATAAAGCACGCTTACGAATTTCGAATGGAGGCGCTTCTACTTATTTTTGGCTAACTTATGCTGGCGGAAAAATAACAGTTGTGGCTAACGACGGAAATGATGTTGAACCTATCGAGGTGGATCGCTTGCTTATAGCTGTTTCTGAAACCTACGATGTAGTAGTTACTATACCAAATGATGGAGCGTCCTACGAATTTTTGGCAACTGCAGAAGACAGAACGAAATCAACTTCATTGTATTTAGGAAATGGACCAAAACAATTAGCCAAACCATTACCTAAATTAAAGTATTTTGAGGGAATGAAAATGATGAATGGTATGATGAAAATGAATGGGGATTTAGATGATATGGGAATGAGTATGAGTTTGAATCAAATGGATATGAACGTAGTAATGTATCCTGAAATTACGGGTGAAGCAAAAAAAGCTACGAGTAAAAAGGCTATGAATATGTCTGAAAGTGACTATGATAGTAATGCCCTTTCCGATATTGTAACGCTCAATTATACGATGTTAAAATCACCTTCGAAAACCAGTTTGCCTAAGAATGCTCCAGTAAAAGAATTGCGTTTTGAACTTACTGGAAATATGAATCGGTACGTATGGAGCTTAAATAATAAAGTAGTTTCTGAAACCGATAAAATATTGATTAAAAAGGGCGAAAACGTTCGGATTACCATTTATAATGGATCCATGATGAGACATCCAATGCATTTGCATGGTCATGATTTTAGGTTACTTAACAATCAAGGTGATTATGCTCCTTTGAAAAATGTGGTTGATATCATGCCAATGGAAACAGATACGTTGGAATTTAATGCTAATGTGGAAGGAGATTGGTTTTTTCATTGTCATATCTTGTACCACATGATGGCAGGAATGGGTAGGGTTTTTACTTATGAAAATCAGGCTGCAAATCCTTTGATTCCCAATCCTAAATTGGCGCAAAAGCAATTGTTTGCCGAAGATCGAATGTTTCATTTTATGTCTGAAAATGACTTTGCCACCAATGGGAACGATGGAGAAGTCATGTTTAGTAATACACGATGGAGCATTGGAACCGAATGGAGATTAGGATACAACGATAATCACGGGTATGAAACAGAAACTCATATTGGGCGGTACTTGGGTAAAATGCAATGGATAATGCCCTTTGTTGGATTTGATTGGAGATACAGAAAAATGAATTTAGGACAACAGGAAAAAAATCTGTTCGGACAATCTAATACAAAAGATAACCGTTCTGTAGTAAGTTTGGGAATAGAATATGTATTACCTATGTTGGTAAAACTACAAACTGAAGTGTATTCGGATGGAAATGTTCGACTACAATTAGAACGAAAGGACATCCCAATTTCAAAGCGCTTACGAATGAATCTGATGTGGAATACGGATAAAGAATATATGGCAGGATTGCGCTATATTACTGGAAGAAATTTTGGTATTACTACACACTATGATAGTGATATGGGGCTTGGATTTGGAATTAATTTGAATTATTAAAGAGAATCAAAACTAATGGTAAAAAAACAAATGAAAATCTATATCAAAAATATGGTGTGCCATCGTTGTATTATGGTGGTGCAATCCGAGTTGGAAAAGAGCGGATTTACGCCACTTTCCGTATCTCTTGGTGAAGTAGTTTTTGAAAAGGAACTTGCTGTAAGTGACCAGCAAATTATTGCTAAAACACTTCAAAATGTTGGTTTTGAAATCATCGAAGACCAAAAAAAGCAAGGGGTTGAAAAAGTGAAAAACTTGATTATTGATTTGGTTCAAAATCAAAATTCGGCACTTAAAAACACCCTTTCCGATTATTTGAGCACCCAATTGGATTGTGACTATAAATACATTACTACTTTATTTACTGAACTCGAAGGCACTACGATTGAGAAATATTTCATTGCTCAAAAAATCGAAAAAGTCAAAGAATTGTTAGTGTACAACGAATTGACTTTGAGTGAAATTGCCTTCCAGTTGCAGTATTCCAGCGTGGCACATTTGAGCAATCAATTCAAAAGTGTTACAGGCTTAACTCCGAGTTATTTCAAAAATCTTCGCGCTGACCGCCGTATTCCCTTAGACCAAGTGAAGGCATAATTTTTATTGTTCACCTTCTGAAATTGTTGTAATTCTTTAGGATAATTGTGTAATACTTCTCAATTTGTTTCCAAGTAATTTTGTACTGTAATTTAAAACAGTATACTATGAAAACTACTATAAAGAGACAAATTCCTGTTTTACAAATGGGATGTGCATCTTGCGCCAATAAAATCGCTACTACGGTTCAAGCCTTAAACGGGATTGTTTCAGCCGAAGTCAACTATGCTTCGGCGATGCTTTCCTTTGAGTTTCTGCCAAAAATCATTACCCTATCCGAAGTCCAAAAAGCAGTTCAGGATTCAGGCTATGATTTGTTTATCGAGGACGATACTAACGATAGCGAAACTTTAGCTTCAATACAAGAAGAAAAAATGACCACTTTAAAAAACAAAACCATTTGGGCTTTGCTATTGGCTTTGCCCATTGTAATTATTGGAATGTTTTTTATGGAAATGCCGTATGCCAACGAAATTATGTGGATACTTTCTACTCCCGTTGTTTTTGGTTTAGGAAACCGTTTTTTTATTAATGCATGGAAGCAAGCGCGTCATGGTACGACCAATATGGATACTTTGGTGGCGCTGAGTACGGGAGTCGCTTACGTGTTTAGTGTATTCAATACGTTGTTTCCGGAGTATTGGCATCAAAAAGGATTGCACGGACACGTTTATTTTGAAGCAGCTGCTGTAGTAGTAGCTTTTATCTTATTAGGCAAATGGTTGGAAGAAAACGCCAAATCCAATACGTCCACAGCCATAAAAAAGTTGATGGCGTTGCAACCTAATGAGGTGACTTTGTGGCTAGACAACGAGCAACAAAAAGTAATTCCTATTGCCCAAGTCAAAGTAGGTGATAAATTGTTGGTAAAACCCGGCGAGCGAATTGCGGTCGATGGGGTCGTGATAAGTGGCGATTCCTATGTAGATGAAAGTATGTTAAGTGGCGAACCCATTCCCGTACTCAAAATGGCAAATGAAAAAGTTTGGGCGGGTACGTTGAACCAAAAAGGGAGTTTGGTTTTTACTGCCGCTCAAGTTGGTTCCGAAACGCTTTTGGCTCATATTATAAAAACAGTACAAGAAGCTCAGGGAAGCAAAGCACCAGTTCAAAAAAAGGTCGATTTTATCGCTAGTATTTTTGTGCCTGTGGTTATGGCGATTGCGGTTGTGGCTTTTGTTTTGTGGTGGATTTTAAGAGGAGAAAATGGTTTTACGCAAGGTATTATGGCTTTGGTCACTGTTTTGGTGATTGCTTGTCCTTGTGCCTTGGGATTGGCAACTCCTACCGCCATTATGGTTGGAGTAGGCAAGGGAGCCGAAAATGGAATACTCATTAAAGATGCACTGAGTTTAGAATTGGCACAAAAAATAGACACCATCGTTCTAGACAAAACAGGTACCATCACCGAAGGAAAACCCAAAGTAACGGATGAATTGTGGAGTAGTACCGATCCTCAGTTGCGTTCTATTTTGTTGAGTATCGAATCGCAATCCGAGCATCCTTTGGCGGAAGCTGTAGTTCATTTTTTACAGGGAGTTCCAACGGTTGCTATATCGAATTTCGTAAGTGTTACGGGCCAAGGCGTTCGCGCCAAAGTAGGAGGTGAGGAGTATTTTGTAGGGAATCCCTCTTTTTTAAAAGCCAACCAAATCGAAATAAACGAAGACTTGCTTCAAAAGACTACCATTTGGGAAACCGAAGCCAAAACCGTAATTGGGTTTGCCAACTCGACTAGCGTTTTAGCCCTCTTGGCCATTTCGGATGCGGTAAAACCAACTTCTGCGGCAGCGATTCGGGAGTTGCAACAGATGGGGGTCGAAGTCTATATGCTTACGGGGGATACAGAAAAAGCCGCACAAGCGATGGCTATACAAACGGGAATTACTCACTACAAAGGCGGAGTTTTACCCCAACAAAAAGCAGATTTTATCAAGGAATTGCAAGCTCAAGGCAAAACAGTTGCTATGGTGGGTGATGGAATTAACGACAGCACCGCATTGGCCCAAGCCGATGTCAGTATTGCTATGGGGAAAGGAAGCGCCATTGCGATGGAAGTCGCCAATATGACGCTAATGACCTCGGATTTGCATAAGATTCCACAAGCGATTCGTTTGTCAAAAGCTACTGTGGCTACGATACACCAAAATTTATTTTGGGCCTTTATTTATAATGTGATTGGGATTCCTATCGCGGCAGGTGTTTTATTTCCTTTCAATGGCTTTTTACTTAACCCGATGCTCGCGGGTGCAGCTATGGCATTGAGCAGTGTGAGTGTAGTAAGTAATAGTTTACGATTGAAATTGAAAAAGTTATAGGTTAAGTAAGCTTTTAAAAATTAAATTCCAAATCCGAAGGTTTTGCACAAGCCTTGGAATTTGGAATTTAACTTTTTGGAATTTCTTCCAAGAATTAAATCTATTTTTTAACCAATTTATTAATCATGCCTTCAAAGATAAAGCCATGAAAGGGGAGTACGGAGTACCAATACAATTTGCCCCAAAAACCGTGAGGTTTGAAAGTAGCGGCTTGGTATAGTGTATTGTGTATGATTTTGAATTCAAGCCAAGCCTCTCCTGGGAGTTTCATTTCGGCATACAAAACGAGTTTACCTTCTTTTTTGTTGGCATACAATACCCGCCAAAAATCCAAAACATCGCCAGAATGGATGTCGTGTTGGTTGGTGCGTCCTCTACGTAAACCAACGCCGCCCACCAATTTGTCTATAAATCCTCTAATTTCCCATAGCCAGTCTCCATAATACCAACCCGTTTCACCACCAATAGACCAAATACGTTCTGTAGTATAGTTTCGATTGATGATTTCTTTTTTGCGGCGGTCGATGAAACAATTTTTCTTAGGGACTTTCAAATAATCGGCTACATTACCTATGAATTGTCCGCTAATCATGGCGTCTTTCCAACTTGAAGCTATATCGTCTTTGTCTATTTTAATCAATGCTCTCGAAACGGCTTCGCTATAACTCATTGGCTGTAAATCTAGCAGTGCATTTATGCGGTTGTCTTGGCAAATGACTTCGACTTTCATACTGCTCACTAAGGCTGAAGCTAACTTGTAAGAAGTTGAGGTAACAAAATAAAGCCAATAGGAGGACAATTTGGGAGTCATTACGGGCACCGTATAAATATAGCGTTTCAGTCCTGCAGCTTTAGCAAATCCTAATAGCATTTCTTTGTAAGTGAGAATATCTGGTCCGCCTATGTCAAAATTTTGATCATAGGTTTCGGGATTATGTAAACTTCCTATCAAAAAATCCAACACATCCGAAATGGCTATCGGTTGGCATTTGGTATTGAGCCATTTTGGCGTAATCATTATTGGAAGTTTGTTGACCAAGTCACGAATAATTTCAAAGGAAGCGCTTCCTGAGCCTACAATGATACCTGCTCTTAGAGTAGTTATAGCAAAAAGACCTGTTTTTAGAACATCTTCAACGGCTTTGCGAGAAGCCAAATGTTTTGATAAAATGGTGTCATTGACAATACCACTCAAATAAATGACTTGTTTTACTCGAGTAAGGTTCATGCGATCTACAAAATTCAAAGCAGAAGCATACTCCAATTCATCATAATTCTTTGCCGAACCCGACATGGAATGAATTAAATAATACGCGGCATCAATTTCGTTGGGTATGGCAATTAAGGTTTCCTGATTCAAAAAATCAACTTCAATGACTTGAACTTGTTGAACTAAATTCTCGGGTAAATAAAAACGGTCTTTGTCCCTAACACAGCAAATCACATGATGACCTTTAGCCACTAATAAAGGTAATAGTCGCTTTCCAATATATCCAGTGGCTCCTGTTAGTAGAATGTTCATATTGAAATTTTTATTTTCTTTTAAATATAGTTAAAATATTGATTTATAGATAAATAAAATCGATGTTTTTGCGAATTTTACCGATAAAAGATGCTTTGGAATGTTTTTTTAGTGTTCCGAAACCATATTGTTAGATTTTAAAACTTACAATTCCATAATCTAAGGAAAAGACTTGTCCCGAAATGGATTTGGCTTCTTCCGAAATTAAAAAATTGGCCATGTGCGCTACTTCATCAGGTTTTAGATACCCTTTCATCGGATGGCGTTCAATCATGTTTTCTTTCATTCTGTCATTTCTTAAAATACCTGAAGCCAATGAGGTATCGGTAATTGTAGGCGCAATTGCGTTTATACGTACAACTGAAGCTAGTTCAGCACCTAATGATTTTACCAATCCTTCTACACCTGCTTTGGCGGTAGCAATACTCGCGTGAAATGGCATTCCTAATTTGGCAGCAACAGTACTAAACAAAAGAATGGAGGGGTTTTGTCCTTTTCGCAAGGCAGGCAAATATTTTTGAATGGCTTTTACAGCGCCAATAACATTGATTTCAAAATCGTTTTTAAAATCTGATATGCTGAGGTTTCCGATTGGTTTTAAGTTAATCGAGCCCGGACAATAAATCAAAGTATCCACATTTTCGATATCCGGAAGTGGGTCTTGTAAAACATCAACGGCATAGTGTGTTAAATTAGGATGTGACAAATCTGGCGCTGTTCTACTGATGTTGAATACCTGATTGGATTGTAATTGTTGCATTAGTATCGCGCTACCAATTCCTTTGCTACCGCCAATAATTACGATGTTTTTCATAAAAAAATGTATTGAGTTTGGTTTATCGTTTTGATATTTTGTTGTGGGTGATTTGTCGTTGTAAAGTACATTTGAATCTTCCTTCGGTAAAATTTCGAAGTTTTTCGTGTTTTGTTTTTCGACCTTGCACTCGAGCACGCCAAAGTCTGAAACTTGAAGGTTTCATTTCGGTACGCATCAAGTTGATGACTTCTTGTTCTTTTAATCCAAATTGCAATTGAATGGCTTCGAAAGTGGTTCGATCTTCCCACGCCATTTCTATAATTCGGTCAATTTCTAATTCGGTAAGGGCTATTTTGTTGGGCATAGCTAAAGCTTTTTTGATAGATGTTCTAGGTTTGTTTTTTAATCGCTATCGCCAATGTCGGCTAGGGTATGTAATTTCAAAATCCGATTACTTTCTTCTTTAACCAATGGATTTTTCTTCATTTTCCATAAAAAATCCGAAGCAAATTTTCGAGTTCTGTCAATATTGACAATCGGTTTTGGATAGTCTTTTCCAAGTTCGAAGTTGTTGAATTTTTGATCCAAAAAAGTCATTTTACTAGGTTGATGAACGAAAGCCAAAGGCAAATTTCGCAACTCGGGAACCCATTGCTTGATAAATTCTCCTTGTGGGTCGTGTTCCAAACTATTTTTTATCGGATTGTAGATGCGCAATAAGTTGACACCCGTTTCGCCAGCTTGCATTTGCAATTGCGGGTAGTGAATGCCCGGCTCAAAATCCAAAAACATTTGCGATAAATGTTGCGTAGCCTCTTGCCAAGGTTGCCAAAGGTTATGGGTAAAAAAGGATACCAACAAGGCTCGCATTCTAAAGTTGAGATAGCCAGTTTCGTTTAAGCAACGCATACATGCGTCGACCAATGGAACTCCCGTATTGCCTTCTTTCCAAGCTTTGATGTATTGAGTGTTGACTTTCTTTTTTAGATCGTGATAGCCTTTGTTGATGCTTTCAAACTCCATAATTTCTTCCATTTCAAATTTTTGAATAAAATGGGCTTGCCAAGTAAGTCTCGACACAAAGGAATCAATTTGTTTTTTGTTGGTGCAAATTTGTCGGAAGGTAGCGGCTTTTTGTAATACTTCTCGGGTTGATAAATTACCCCAAGCAATATATGGCGAAAGCCGACTGCAACTTTTTCTGGCCAGTAAGGGTTTAGAAATATGATTGCTGTAGTTGAAGTACCGATCTTTAAAAAACGAATCTAAATATTTTCGTCCCATTTCGGTTCCGCCTTTTTGAAACCTACTATCTTGTTGGGTGTCTAAGTTGGTTTTTTCAAGCAAACGTTCTATAGTTTCGATTTGATGTAGCGTTAAAAAACTGTTCTCTTTTGGTAGAAATTCTAGCTGAGGTTCATTCATGTATTTTTCCCATTGCGTCACCCAATTGCTTCGGTTTTTTAGCCCTCTAAAAATGCCATTGTTTATGTTTTCTACCCAATCGATTTGGTTGTTTTTGCAAAATCTTTTGAAAGCTTTGTCTCTATCGTATGTAATTTTTATTCCGGTTTCTTGATGCGAGTAGACATTTTTGATGGTGTATAGTTCGAGTATGCTATTAATGGTGCTAATTACTTCTCCATTTACAGCTAATACTTTTGTTTGATACGGTTGAAGTTCTGCGTTGAGGGCTACGATAGATTGCTTGATGAAATTCCAATGTCTTTCGCTATAATGTCCATCGTTTTGCAATGATTTTTCAAAAACATACAGTAAAAGTGTACGCTGACCAGATTGGATTGCATTATGGATTGCCTCGTTGTCCTGCAAACGAAGGTCTCTTTTGAACCAAACGATATTGATATGTTTTTTATTCGAATTCATCTTTTAAAAAAGTTGTTGTTGTAGCCAGCGTTGTTGGAATTTGGACTGTTTATCATAGTTTTGCGCTTGCAAGGTGACATTGAATTTTCGGTCTCGAGGGTCGTTGCCTACACCTGAAACATACATCCAATTGCCATAATTGCTGTGTACGTCATAATCCAAAAGCATCGATTCAAAATAGGCCGCTCCAATTCTCCAATCTAAGAGTAAAGTTTTGGCAAAGTAAGAAGCTACGTTTTGTCGTCCGCGATTGCTCATCCAACCTGTTTGTTGCAATTCCAGCATATTTGCATTCACAAAAGGTGCTGGCGTAGTACCGTTAATCCATTGTTGAATGGCTTTTTTGTCTTGCGACCATTGATACTCTCGGTTTTGAATGCCCCCAATTTTAAAAATTGCATTGCCATTTTGCAGCGAAATGTATTTGAAGTAATCCCTCCAAAGCAATTCAAAAATCAACCAATACGTGGACTCGTTGGCTTCTATTTCTTTTTCGTAGCGCTTTATTTCCCAATAAATGGTTTTGGGAGAAAGGCATCCATTGGCCAACCAAGGCGAAAACTTTGAGCTATAATCTGTTCCAATCAATCCGTTGCGGGTTTGTTTGTACTGACTGATTTTTTTGGTGTTCCAGAGGTATTCTTGCAGTCTTGCCAATGCCTGATTTTCGCCACCACGAAAAGGAAAAGCTGTTCTCCTATCTACTTGAAAGGTTGTAAATCCTAAATCTTCCAAAGTAGGAATTGCGGTTTGTGTGTCAATCGTATTCGATTTAGGCATTGCGGTTAGCTTGCCAATTTTCGGAACGACTGCTTTTTTTTCACAAGCATTTCTGAATTGAGTAAAAACAGCGGGTATTTCGGCTATCGAAAACGGAATGACTTCTGGCGGAAATAAAAATTGATGATAGGCAGCAACAAATTCTACAGTTGGACCGCAATTTTTTTTCACACTATCGATTTCTTCTTTTTCCTCACTCGTCCATTCGTTTTGAAAGTAAAGCGTAGTTTGGATAGATGAATCAATCAAAGTCGGAATAACTTGTGAAGCCGAATCGTGATACACCAAAAGTGTAATGCCAAGAGTAGCTAAATTTGCTCTTAATTCCTGAACCGATTCTATGGTAAACTGTGCTCTAAAATGCGCCGTTTTTTTAAATCCAAAAGCTGTGGTTGCATACTGTTTTGGGTCAAAACAATACACGCCAACTACGCTTTCGTTTTCGGCAATAGCCTTTTGTAGCGCTGGATTATCCGCGACTCTTAGGTCATTTCTGAACCAAACGATTCCTTTTTGTTTCTTCTGCATTTTTCGCTACAATATTTTACTTCGTCCCAAACTTTTTCCCATTTTTTTCTCCAATCAAAAGGGCGATTGCAGACCACGCATATTTTGGAAGGCAAATGTGTTTTTTTCAACTTTATAAATAGTTTTGATATTGATTTACGGCGATGGAAGCCTTGAGGTCAAACATCAAATTATACAAGCCAAAGAAGGTTCTATTCATATAAATAAAATGCTTGGAACCGCGATTACCATTCATCTTGCGCAGGTTAGTGTCTTTGGCAAATCGTTCGCCTAATTGCGCAATATTGTTAAAGAAGACTTCGTCTGAAAAATCAAAATGCGTGTTTTGAAACGGCAAAGTGAAGAGTGATAGCAAGTCATAAAACATACTCGTGAAATACTCGATTTCTTCTGGAGTATCTTCTTTTCTTAAAATTTCAAGCTCAAATAATTTGGCATTAAAAAGTTGCTTGTTGTCAATAATTTCTTTGTTGATTAATTCAAAATATGGCACATAAAAGTCATTCGGAATGCTTTTCATACAACCAAAATCTAAGGCAACCAATTGCTGGTTTTCGTCTACCAAAAAGTTTCCAGGATGTGGGTCGGCGTGTACTTTTCGTAAAACGTGAATTTGGTACATATAAAAATCCCAAAGTGCTTGTCCCACTTTGTTGGCGGTTTCTTGATTGGTGTTTTCGGCAGTAAACTCAGATAAATGTTTCCCTGTCATCCAATCCATCGTTAGGATTTTTTCGGATGAAAATTCAGGATAGTAGGCAGGAAAAACCAAGTTTTCTATTTTTTGGCAAGCTGCCACTACTTCTTGACTTTGTTTTAGTTCAAGCGTATAATTGGTTTCTTCAATCAATTTGTCTTCTACTTCTTTAAAGTATTTATCAGAATCTTTGCCCTGTAGATTAAACATTCGAATCGCCATTGGTTTAACCAAAGCCAAATCCGAAGAAATGCTATTGGCTACACCTGGATATTGAATTTTTACCGCTAATTTTTTTCCGTTTTTCTTGGCCAAATGTACTTGACCAATACTTGCTGCATTTAACGATTCGGCATTGAATTCATCAAAAATTTCATAAGGTGTTTTGCCAAAATTCGATTTAAAGGTTTTGAGTACCAAAGGAGCCGAAAGCGGAGGAACAGAAAACTGTGACAATGAAAACTTTTCTACATAGGCTTGTGGTAGAAAATTTTTGTCCATACTCAGCATTTGTGCCACTTTTAGCGCACTTCCTTTCAAGCTTTTTAGGCCGTCATAAATATCTTCGGCATTGTCTTCGTTGAGTTTATCTCTCGTCAAGTCGGAGTTGACTATTTTTTCGCCGTAATATTTTAGGTAATTCACACCTACTTTTGCCCCCGTTTGCACCAATTTGGTCGCTCGTTCAATCTTTGAAGTAGGAATATAGTCTATAGTTTTCATTAGTTTTTTTGTATTTTTTCTTTGAATAGGAATTTTCCAAGATCGATTAAACTGTCAATAGGAGTGATGTTCATTAATTCGAAGGCTGCCTTTACTGATTTTTCTATATAGATATCTGTCTTTTCAAATCCAGCGGAACTGTCGTCCATCCAAAACTTTATGGTGAGTAAAAACTGAATCCACAACGATTCTTTTGTTACTTTTTCTTGGTATTCCTGAAAGCGCTCGATTTGAATGCGAAAATCATCGGTTGTAATTTCACCTATATAATTTTTGAATTTTTTACGAACATCAGCCAAAATCAGTACATTTTTTAACTGATTTTTATGCTGTTGCAAGGCATATAAAACATAACTTCGGTTCGCAGTTAGCAATTCAAAAAATGTAAAATAGAAACTCAACAATTTGGACCGCATGTCATAACTTGGATAAGCAGGGTTTTTTTCTAATAATTCGATGGTTTTGTCAAAGAACTGAATGAAGATTTCTTTCTCGATAGCTTCAAGTGTTCCAAAGAAAGTATAAAACTCTGCTTCGCTAAATCCGTTAAGCTTAGCAAATTGGAAAATTGATTTTGGTTTTTCGTTGTGCTCTACAACATAATCCATATAAAAGGATACGATTTTGTCTTTGGATATTGCTGATTTTTTAGTTGCCATTGCTGTTCCATTTAAATTAGAGTATAAAGATACTATTGTTTAACTTATTATTAATAACGTTAAACAAAATTTTAACCTATGTTTGCATAAGTTATTTTGATAACACAAAAAAAATAAAATGAAAAAAAGGGTATTGTTGACAGGAGGTACTGGTTTTGTTGGGAAACATTTAACTCAAATGTTGCTCGATAAAGGATATACTGTAAATGTATTGACACGAACACCAAAGAAAAATACAGAAGGAATTTCTTATTATACTTGGGATGTGTCTACGGGTTGTATCGAAGAAAAAGCGATAATGGATGCCGATTATATCATTCATTTGGCTGGAGAATCTATTGGAGATAAGCGATGGACTGTAGCACGAAAAAAAGAAATTTTAGACAGTAGGGTGCAATCAGCGGGTTTGCTGGCCTCAGTTTTACAAACCAACAATAAAAAAGTCAAAGCTTTTATTTCGGCCTCTGGTGTTGGGGTTTATGGCGCTCTGAATGGAGAAGGTATATGCACCGAAGAATCACCAGTTGCTCATGATTTTTTGAGTAAAGTTTGTCAAGAGTGGGAAAAAGCTGCCGATGCTGTAGCAGCACTTGGCATCCGAACAGTGAAAATAAGAACAGGATTAGTTCTTGGTAAAAATGAAGGATTTCTACAAAAAATGGTACCAATTTTTAGATATGGATTTGGTTCGGTTTTGGGTTCAGGAAACCAATTTATGCCTTGGATTCATATTCATGATTTGTGTGCCATTTATCTAGAAGCCTTGGAAAATGAAGAAATGTTTGGTGCGTACAATGCCGCTATTGAGGATAGTACAACAAATGCTCTTTTCTCTAAAAGTTTAGCTAATATTTATGGATATTCGGTTTGGTTGCCAAGGATTCCAGCCTTTGTATTGCAACTGGCTTTGGGCGAAATGTCGGTTTTGGTACTTACAGGTCGCCGCATTTCCAATGATAAATTACTCAATTTAGGTTTTCGATTTCAATTTAAAAATCTTGATTTTGCCTTGCGCGATTGCTTAAAAAAATAGAAGAATTTGTTTTAATAGTTTAATTTGTTACTTGTAGTTTGTTGTAATAACCTCATTTTGCTGCTGCCATAGCGAAATGAGGTTTTTTATTCTTTAAACGGAAACAACAAAAGAAAAGCCTCGTAGATACTTTGGTGCAAAATAGTAGCGTGATTGTCATTAGGCATACTCTTGAAATCTATCTTGGTGTCTTTCAATTGTGCTTTTTGTAAAATAGTAACTAATGTTTCGGCATCTTTTTGCATCACAGGATGCTCTTTTTTTCCTACTGCTATGTAAACGTATTTTGATTGAGGGCTTGATTTTGATAGTAATTCTGGTGCTTGTGTAAGTAAACTTTCGTCATCCCACCACAAACTTGGACTCACAATTAAGTAATGCGAGAATAAATTGGGGCGTTTTAGGACGATTTCAGTAGCTAAAAGTCCGCCCAAGGATTGACCAATTAAATAGTTGGTTCCGTTGGTTTTGTATTGGGATTGGATAAAGGGCTGCAACTCTTTTTCAATAAAATTGATAAATTCTGCGGAATGTCCTGTGGTCGGAAATTCTTTTTGAAAGTCTTTTTTATCGGTGTAAAAAGTGAAATCTTTTTTACGGTCAATGTTGGCAATGCCTACCAAAATACAATCAGGCATTTTGAATTGAAGGTTAAAAAACTGAACCAAGCCTGTAATATGCAGAAAATCTTCATTCCTACTTCCATCAAGAAGATAGATTACGGGATAAGATTTGGTAGTATCATAATTTTGAGGCAAATAAATATTTAAAGTTCGCTCTTCTTTTAAAATCGAAGAAGAAATAGTTTTCACTTCACCAATCGTCAAAGGCGTACTTTGTTTTGAAACGGATTGCCCTTGAACAGAAAAATGAAGGATACAAAAAAGGACTAAAAAGGAATATTTCATACTATACTTGTTGCTTTAAAGTGGGTATATCTTAACTGTTAATTGAAATTAAAAAAACTTAACCACATAGAGCCATATATTAGTAGCAAATCAACATAGAAAAAACAGAAATAGTTCTATTTTTCACAATAGATGACCTATGTGAATAGTAAAACGTCTATTTATTTCTTTTAAAAAACTATAAATTCTATGATTCTATGTGGTAAAAATAATTTTACCCAATGGGCTATTTCTTGTTTTCTTCCACCCTGAACGCTATAATTTCAGCGATTAAATCAAGTGGAAGCGGCTTGTCATTCGGAAACTGTACGGAGCCTTTGCCCTGTTTGTAAGACGAAAGTGCTTCAGCGAAATGCGAATGACCAGAAGGTGTAGCATACAAACCAATGTGATTTTTGAAAGCCGCATAATAAATCAACGGCTTACCATTGGTTTTATAGGCGGGCATTCCGTAGCTAATGCTTTCTTGAGCCTCGGGCGCTTTTTCCAAAATGAGCGTTCTAATTAGCTGCATTCTTTTCTGACTGACTTCGGGGAATTTAGCGAAATAAGAGGCTACGGTTTCCATATCTAATGATTTTAAAATAAAAAGTATTAGGAGCAGTAACAATCGGCTTTTTGGCCATCAAAGTCCCGTGATACGCTATATCTTTGCCTTTTTAAAGAAAAAAGACAAAGGATGCCGCTCCTCCCGGGGCTAAAAGGAAACAAAGTACCCTTATGTAAACATTCTCAAAAATAGTAAAATCTTTTTTTTTATTTTTTCGTCAGTAAAAGATTTAAAAAAGAATTTGTGAATTTGTGGCCTGCTTTTTTAGCCTTTGTTAGGATTTTTTTTCATAACATCCAATTTTTAGCAAAAAAGTATATCTTTAGCCAACTATAACTAACCTATTTCTTATGTCATTTGAAGTGCATACCACTCCAACTCTCCCCAAACCTTGGTATAGAGCTCTTTATTTTCAGGTGCTCCTTGCTATCCTAGCAGGAGTTCTATTGGGCCATTTTGTACCCGAAAAAGCGATGAATTTAAAAGTCTTGGGAGACGGATTTATTGCTTTAATAAAAATGATTATTGCCCCAGTAATCTTTGTAACAGTTACTACAGGAATTGCTTCTATGGGCGACCTAAAAGCAATGGGAAGAATTACTAGTAAAGCATTTGTTTACTTTTTTATCTTTTCGACTTTGGCTTTGATTATAGGAATGTTAGTAAGTAACATCATTCAACCTGGAGCCGGCCTGCATATTGATGCAAAATCCCTAGACCCCAAATCTATACAAGATTATATTGATGCCACAAAGGAGCATAATTTATCCAACTTTGTGCTAGATATTATTCCAAAATCGCTGATGAGTTCCCTCACTGGTGACAGCATTTTACAAGTACTTTTCGTATCGATTATGTTCGGTATTGGGATTACGTTGACTATCGATAAAAGTAAACCAGTACTTGATTTTTTACACGCATTGTCGCATCCCATTTTTAAAATCGTCGAAATATTGATGAAGCTGGCTCCCATTGGTGCGTTTGGAGCGATGGGCTTTACGGTGGGTAAATTTGGTTTGTCTGTTTTATTGAAATTAGGAGGATTGGTAGTTACCTTTTACCTGACTTCAGCCTTTTTTATTTTTATCATTTTAGGGGCTGTTGCTTGGTACAATAAATTCAATATTTTCAAATTGCTACGATACATTAAGGAAGAGTTGGTTTTGGTATTAGGTACTAGCTCTTCTGAATCGGCTTTGCCAAATGTGATGAAGAAGTTAGAAAAAGCAGGCTGTGCCAAACAAGTCGTTGGATTGGTAATTCCAACCGGCTATTCTTTTAATTTGGATGGGACTAATATTTATATGACTTTGGCAGCACTTTTTATTGCCCAAGCCTGTGATGTTGATTTATCTCTTGACAAACAAATTTTGTTGTTACTCGTTGCTATGCTGAGTTCAAAAGGAGCTGCGGGAGTTTCGGGAGCTGGATTTATTACATTGGCTGCGACATTAGCCGTCGTTCCTGATGTGCCAGTAGTTGGAATGACCTTGATTCTTGGTATTGATAAATTTATGTCAGAATGTAGAGCATTGACTAATTTTATTGGCAATACCGTTGCTACAATTGTCATTGCTCGTTGGGAAAATCAACTCGATGAGGAAGCCTTAGAAAAAGCGTTGCGATAACGCCTTTACTTTTAAAGAGTGAACTCACAATTTTTATGCTATTAACAACTGGCGAAAGCCAATTTTATTTAATGAATTTTAACTTCAACTATGAACAAAGAAAACAAACCCGAAGATTTTAAACGTGAACTCGGACTTTTAGATGGTACGATGCTCGTAGTAGGTTCGATGATTGGCTCAGGAATTTTTATTGTAAGTGCCGATATTGCGCGACAAGTAGGTTCTGCTGCTTGGCTTACTTTGATTTGGTTAATCTCTGGACTCATTACTATGATTGCTGCGGTGAGTTATGGCGAATTGAGCGCTATGATGCCCAATGCTGGCGGACAATATGTGTATCTAAAAGAAGCCTACAACAAATTGATTGCGTTTCTGTATGGATGGAGTTTTTTTGCAGTGATTCAAACTGGAACTATTGCTGCGGTGGGTGTAGGTTTTTCTAAGTTTGCCGCCTATTTGATTCCATCCTTGAGTGATGAAAATATTTTGCTCGATTTGGGTGCTTTTCAACTCAACGCGGCTCAAATTGTTTCTATCATTACCATTGTTTTCTTAACCTATCTCAACAGTCGCGGCGTAAAAGACAGCAAAACGTTGCAAACGGTGCTTACGATTATCAAAATTTTGTCACTTTTTGGATTGATTGTTTTTGGATTTATCCTTGCGGCAAAAGCCGAAGTTTGGGACGTGAACTGGACGGACGTATGGGAAACCAAATCCTATAATTTAGATACAAAACAATGGACACCAATTGCAGGAACGGCATTATTAGCTGGGATTTCGGCAGCTATGGTAGGGTCGTTGTTTTCGAGTGATGCTTGGAACGGAGTTACTTTTATTGCAGCCGAATTGAAAAATCCAAAGCGCAATGTGGGCTTGAGTTTGTTTCTAGGAACTTTCATTGTAACGATTATTTATGTGTTGACCAATTTGATGTATTTGGCAGTTATTCCAATAGAAGAAATTGCCACAGCCAAATCCGATAGGGTAGCGGTGGTGGCTTCTCAATATACGTTTGGTGATTACGGTACGGTGATTATCGCGGTGATGATTATGATTTCGACTTTTGCTTGCAATAACGGATTGATTATGGCGGGCTCACGAGTGTATTACACAATGGCCAAAGACGGTTTGTTCTTCAAGCAAGCCGCACAACTGAATGAGAAAAGTGTACCAGGATGGGCGCTTTGGGCACAGTGTTTTTGGGCTTCGGCTTTGTGTTTGACAGGTAAATACGGTGATTTATTGGATTTTGTAATCATCATTGTATTGATTTTTTACATTTTGACCATCTACGGTATTTTTATTTTACGTAAAAAAATGCCCGACGCTGAGCGTCCTTACAAAGCGTTTGGCTATCCTTTTTTACCAGGTTTGTATATCGTAATTGCCACGGCAATTTGTATCTCGTTATTGTTTACCAAATTTTCTACTTGTGGTTGGGGCGTACTGATTATGCTTACGGGTATTCCAGTGTATTATGTTACGCAGCGTAAGGTGTTGAAAGAGTAGTTTTTTAACCAGAATTGACAAGCTTAAAAGATAATGTTTTAAAAGCAGCGGATTGTAATTAGTTGCATAGGAGAATTGTTTTTAATAGTTCTGTTGAATTATACACCTGACAGGTTTTTAAACCTTTCAGGTGTTAAGATATGAGGCATAAAGGTTTATTTTGGAGGATGAATACTAAATTTGAAATAATAAGAATACTTTGGTAATCGTTGTAATTTGTTTTAAAATTCTGTAGGTTACACAAGTTTATATTTAGTAAATGAGTTAGTTGTAATTTAAAATTTATGAGTAAAAATGGGGACACCGATTCTAAGAAAAGGAAAAACAAAATCATTACTTGAAAGTTCAATTGATTGTGCTCTTTTGGCTGTAGAAATATATAATAAACCAAGAGCTCCTTTTAGAGTTGAAACGTTTATAACACATATGATTATGGCTTGGACAAGATTATTTCAAGCCTACTTTAATCATACTATTGGGGAAACTTATTTTTACAAAGAAAAAAACGGACGATACAAAATAATAGATGGTGATAAAAAATCTTGGGAGCTAAAAACTTCAATTAAAGAATATGGGAATTTATCAGAAGGTGTAAAAACTAATCTTGAATTCTTTATCAAATTAAGGAACAAAATTGAACATAGAACTATAAATAAAGACGAAATAGGATTAATGATTTTTGGCGAATGTCAATCCTTGTTGTATAATTTTGAAAATGAATTAATTAAACTTTTTGGAAATGATTATGCTTTAAATGAAAGTCTTGCTTATTCATTACAGTTTTCTAGGTTAAGAACTACAAAACAAAAAGAAGCAAGTAAACAACTTCTATCTTCAGAATATAAAGATATTTTAGATTTTATTAAAAAATATAGAGACAATTTAAAAGATGAGGTTTTTGCTACTCAAGAGTTTAGTATCAAATTAATACAAATACCAAAAATTGCAAACACTAATAAAAATGATTTAGCAGTTGAATTTGTTAATTGGAACTTACTGTCTGAGGATGATAAAGAAAAATATGATAAAATTTCAACGATAGTTAAAGATAAAGTCATTAAAGTAGAAGCTTCAAATGTTGGAAAGTTGAAACCTGGTGCAGTAATAAAACAAGTTAACAAACATTTGCAGTTTAAAATAAATCACGCTGATCATAAATATATTCAATCAATTTTTAAAATAAGACCATACAAAGATTTTTGTCAAGATTTTGATCCATTTGACACTAATACTATATATTGTCATTATGATGAAGTACATAATGACTATCTATATCAAGAGTCTTGGGTTCAATTTTTAATACACGTTTTATCTAATAATATGATAAATAAAGAGATATGGAAACAAAACTTTGATAATAAGACTTTACTTAATATTGAAGATTTTGAATTATAAAGTTTCAGGATATTATACTATTTCCATATTCTCAATTATGTTAATAAATTATTTGTTTTCTTTAAAATATTTTTTATTCTCAATACCTCCAAGAAAGCCATTTCTCAGCTTTTAGCCCTGATCGCAGCGGCATCCTTTGCTTTTTGGGTTAAAAAGCAAAGATAGAGCGGAGAGCAGGACGATGACCACAAAAAAGCCTATTCTTTCCGCTCCCAAATAAGCATAAAAAAATCCGTCTGGTTTTGCAACGAGACGGATTTTGTATTTTAACTGTAAGGAATTAGCAAACCGCTTCTTCGGCTATAACGCTTTCTACTTCGTGCAACGGTAAATCCCAAGCTTCGGCAACGCCACGGTATACTACTTTTCCGTTGGCTACGTTCAATCCTAATTTTAGTTCTTTGTTTTCTTCGCAGGCTTTTCTCCATCCTTTGTTGGCCAATTGAATTGCGTAAGGCAAAGTCGCATTGGTCAACGCCAAAGTTGAAGTGTAAGGCACTGCACCTGGCATATTAGCCACACAATAGTGAACAATATCATCGATGATGAAAGTCGGGTCTTCGTGAGTGGTCGGTTTACAAGTTTCGATACAACCTCCTTGGTCAACGGCTACGTCTACAACTACGGTTCCAGGACTCATTAATTTTAGCATATCGCGAGTGATTAAGTGAGGCGCTTTGGCTCCTGGAATCAATACACCACCAATTACTAAATCGGCAGTTTTGATTGCTTCGCAAATGTTGTAATGATTTGACATTTGAGTTACTACGTTAGCTGGCATTACATCAGATAAATATCTCAAACGTGGTAAGCTTACATCCATAATGGTTACTTTAGCGCCGAAACCAGCGGCCATTCTAGCAGCTTGAGTTCCTACGATTCCACCACCTAAAACTACTACGTTTGCTGGAGGAACACCTGGTACACCACCTAAAAGGATTCCTTTTCCTTTCATTGGTTTTTCTAAATATTTAGCTCCTTCTTGGATAGACATACGTCCCGCTACTTCAGACATTGGTACCAACAAAGGCAAGCTACGATCTGCTTTTTCTACCGTTTCGTAAGCCAAACAAACTGCACCACGCTCTAACATTGCGTGTGTTAAAGGCTCAGAAGAAGCAAAGTGGAAATAGGTGAATAATAATTGGTCTTTTTTAATCAAAGGATATTCAGAAGCGATAGGCTCTTTTACTTTAATAATCATTTCTGCAATGTCATACACTGCTTCTATAGTTGGAAGAATGGATGCTCCTGCATCTACATAAGATTGATCAGCAAAACCGCTGTTGATTCCAGCATTGGTTTGTACATATACGGTATGCCCTTGTTTTTTGAATTCGGCTACACCAGCTGGTGTAAGAGCTACTCGGTTTTCGTTATTTTTGATTTCTTTTGGAACACCAATAATCATATGAGAGAGTTTTAAGTTACTACTTGTTTGAAAGCATAAAAGTAATTTAAAAAGAAAAAGTTTTTATATAGTACCATTAAATAGGAAAAAATTAATTTATTTATGTAAATTAGCCTTAAATATTTCTTTACGAAATCGTTTTTTTGAATTGAAAAAGAAAAATTATCTAAAGATTACCGCCCTAAAAAAAATTCTTCATTATGAATATAGATGAAACCGACAAAAAAATCTTACGCCTTTTGCAAGCTAACGCGCATTTGACGTTAAAAGACATTGCGAATCAAATAAATTTATCTTTGACACCTGTTCATGACCGAGTGAAACGTCTTGAAAAAGAGGGAGTTATTGATAAATATGTTACGGTGCTCAATAAGAAAAAGTTGGGTAAGAATTTGACGGTTTTTTGTCAAGTTACTCTTGTAAAACAGACATTTGACATCTCGGAAGCTTTTAATGAAGCGATTCTGAATTTGCCTGAGGTAGTGGAATGTGATTTTGTTTCGGGGAGTTTTGATTATTTGCTAAAAGTGGTATTGCCTGATATGGAAAGTTACCACCATTTTCATCAAAAGAAGTTATCGGTGTTGCCAGAGGTTAGTTTGATCAATAGTTTCTTTATTATTTCTGAAGTGAAAAGCACAACGGTGTTACCGATTTAAAAAAAAGTTTGTTGTTTATTGTTTATTGTTTGTTGTTTATTGTTTAAGTCTTTGAGAATTTTGCGTAATCTTTGCGAGCCTTGCGGTTAAATGTGCTGCATGTGGTAAAAGTGTTACTTTCTCAAAATATGATTTTAAAAAAAAACCATCAAAAGTTGCCTCTTGATGGTTTGCTGAATTATAATTAACGTTGGTTTTATCTACTAATAGTAAGTATAACGTCTTACTTTTGAAATGTATTTGGCCAAACGAATAACTTGATGGCTGTAGCCGTATTCGTTGTCGTACCAAATGTACAATACTATGTTTTTTCCGTCTTTAGAAACAATAGTAGCATTGCTATCATAGATAGAAGGCGCTGTAGTTCCTACAATATCTGAAGAAACCAATTCGTTGTTCAACGAGTATTTGATTTGCTCTACCAATTCGCCTTCTAAAGCGTATTTTTTCATAATGTTGTTAATGCCTTCGACAGTAGTTGCTTTGTTAACTTCAAGATTCAAAACCACTAAGGAGCCATTTGGAACAGGAACACGAATCGCATTTGAAGTTAATTTTCCTTCTAATGATGGTAAGGCTTTGGCAACCGCACTACCAGCACCTGTTTCTGTAATTACCATATTTAAGGCAGCAGCTCTACCACGACGGTATTTTTTATGCATATTGTCAACCAAATTCTGATCGTTGGTGTAAGCGTGGATAGTTTCTAAATGTCCTTTTACAACACCCAAAGTATCTTCAATTGCTTTTAGAATTGGTGTAATAGCGTTTGTTGTACAAGAAGCCGCTGAGAAAATAGACACTTCGTCTGGATTGTATTCGTTTTGGTTTACCCCGTGCACAATATTTGGTACTCCTTTTCCTGGCGCTGTAAGCAATACTTTATCGGTTCCTTTTGAAGTCAAGTGACGACTCAAAGCTTCTTGAGTAGTGAATGCTCCCGTGTTGTCGATTACTAAGGCATTGTCAATATTGTAAGCAGTGTAATCAATTTCTTCTGGTGTGTTGGCAGTAATCATATGAACGGTAGTCCCGTTGATGATCAAAGCATTGTTGGCTGGATCGGCAATAACAGAACCGTTAAAATCGCCATGAATGGAATCGTAACGCAATAAAGAAGCTCTTTTTTCTAAGCTAGTAGCATCGTTTTTATCTCTAGTTACAATAGCTCTCAGACGCATTTGATTACCTTTTCCAGTTTTCGACATCAACTCACGAGCCAGTAAGCGACCAATTCTACCAAACCCATACAAGACTACATCTTTAGGTTGAATTTCATCAGTGAATTTAGCTTCTTTTAATTTGTCAATTACAAAATGTCTTGCATCTGGATATTTTTCGTCCAAAAGACCGTATTCGTATGTCAATTTTCCGATGTCTAATTTGGAAGGTGGTAAGTCTAAAGAAAGAATTACCCTAGCGATTTCTACAGAGTCAGAAATTGAAATAGGTTTTCCAACAAATTCACCTGCATACTCATGCAAGTTTAAAATTTCGCTCACATTTCTGTCAATCAAATGGTTTCTGAATAAAACCAATTCGATGGATTTGTCATACCATAAGTCGCTAATAATTTTGATTAATTCTACTCCAGACCGTCTTCTGTCGGCTTGTAACGTAACTTCTTTTTCGTATAATTGTGTTGTACTCATATGGGTTTTTTGTAAAAAAATAAAGTTGTGTTTTTTAAATTTTTTGCAAAAGTACCCTATTTCAATCGATTTCGTAAACTGTTTTGCAATTTTTTTTCATAAAAAAAAGCCATCATGCTTTGGAGCGTGATGGCTATTGGATTTCTGTTATGTAGTGTTAAATAATTATTCTGAAAATTTCTCCATTTCGGTTAATCATTTCAATTCGGATGCTTTGTTGCTCTTCCTTGTTTTTCATGATTTTTGAAACCGTTTCTACATTCGTAGCTTTTACATTGTCGATAGTCAAAATGATATTACCTTGTAATTCATCGGCATATTGTAAGTAGCGTTCATTAGTTATGGCTTTGATTTTTACACCATAATCAATTTTGAATTTCTTTTTGTCGGCAGCATCAATATTTTCTACCTCGATTCCTTTGAATTCAGAACTAAAATATTCGTTTTTGCTCAACGTTACTGTAGTTGATTTGTTTTTGCCTTCACGAATATAGTTTACTAACACTTTGTCATTTGGGCGTTTGGTATTAATGTATCCTGACAAGTCTGCAAAAGTGGCTATGTTTTGGTTGTCAATTTTTACGATGATGTCTCCTTTTTGCAAACCAGCTTTTTCAGCTCCAGAATTTTTACTCACTTTATTGATATAAAATCCTTGCGTTTCAGTTACACCCAAATCTTTTGAAGTTTTACTGTTTAATTCGCCACCTTCTACACCAAGAATGCCTCGTTGTACGTTTCCAAATTCCATTAAATCTTCAATGATTTTTCTAGCATTATTAGAAGGTACAGCAAACGAATAACCTGTATAACTTCCCGTTGGTGAAGAAATCATCGTATTGATTCCGATTAATTCTCCTCTAGCATTTACCAACGCTCCACCAGAGTTTCCTGGGTTTACAGCGGCATCTGTTTGAATAAACGATTGAATACCTCTGGCATCTAAATTTCTAGCTTTTGCTGAAACGATTCCTGCGGTTACCGTTGAGTTTAAGTTGTAAGGATTACCCACTGCCAAAACCCATTCACCAACTTTTACATTATCTGAATTAGCAAAAACCGTGTAAGGCAATTTTTCATCGGCAGTGATTTTCAACAGAGCGATATCCATTTTTGAATCGGTTCCAATTAATTTGGCAGGATACGTTTTTTTGTTATTGAGTGTGATTTCAATTTCTGAAGCGTCTTTAATTACATGGTTATTTGTTACGATATAGCCATCCTCAGAGATGATTACACCCGATCCTGTTCCTACTTGTTCTTGTAGTTGTCCGCCTCCGTACCCATAAAAGAATTCCATAATTGGATTGCTTACGGTTCTACGAGATACATTTTTTACGTGAACTACTGAGTGAACGGCTTTATCAGCGGCTTCAGTAAAATCTACTGCTTCTGCTGAGAGACCTACATTTCTTCCGTAATTTTCTGATGCGACTGTTACAATGCCTTTTTTGTCATTAGAAAAATACCCATTGCCCTCAAATAAAAGCTTGTAAGCTCCCAAAGTGGTAGCACCACTAAGTAACGATACCAAAAATAAGGATGAAAATTTTTTCATAATACAATTTAGTTTTATTAGTTATTTAGTCACAAATTTAAGAGATATTAGATTTTCCAAAAAGTAGTTTAACGCACTTTAACAGTGTTTAACTTTTCATTATTAATCGTACTTTTGTGCCTTAAAATTAAGAAAAATGCTAGTAGATTTTTATAAATACCAAGGAACAGGAAATGATTTTGTAATGATAGATAATCGTTCACTTTTTTTTCCAAAAGAAGATGTAGCACTTATTGAACGTTTATGCGATAGACGATTTGGTATCGGAGCAGACGGTTTGATTTTACTCGAAAATGATAAGGATACAGATTTCCGAATGGTTTACTATAATTCTGATGGGAATGAAAGTTCGATGTGTGGTAATGGAGGACGTTGTTTGGTGGCTTTTGCCAAACAATTGAATGTAATTGAGAATGCCACAACTTTTATTGCTACAGATGGACTGCACCATGCTACGGTAGCTCCAGATGGTTTGGTTTCTTTGCAAATGATAGATGTTAATGAATTAAAAATCACTCCAGAATATTCTTTTTTGAATACTGGTTCACCACATCATGTGCAAATTGTAGAGAATCTTAAAAACTATAATGTAAAAGAGAATGGCGCAGCTATTCGTTATAGTGATTTGTATGGCAAGGCGGGTAGCAACATCAATTTTGTTTCTCAAATAAACGAAGATACGTTTGCAGTTCGTACCTACGAGCGTGGTGTAGAAGACGAAACATTGGCTTGTGGTACGGGGGTTACAGCAGTTGCAATTGCGATGAACGCTACGGGAGTTACCTCTTCAAATGCCATTCATTTGAATGTAGAAGGAGGGAAGCTAGAAGTTTCCTTTGATCAAAAAGGAAGTCAGTATACCAATGTATTCTTAAAAGGACCTGCTAAATTCGTCTTTAAAGGTCAAATCGAAATTTAATTATTCTACTATCTTGATGAATACATTAAAAGGAAACACGATTTATTTGCGAGCTCTAGAGCCTAATGACTTGGAGTTTGTGTATACTATGGAAAACGACCAAAGTATCTGGGAAGTGAGTAATACTCAAACACCCTACAGTCGCTTTTTGGTTAAGCAGTATTTAGAAAATGCCCATCAAGATATTTACGAATCCAAACAATTACGGTTGGCGATATGTAAGAATCAAGATTTTCCAGCTGTTGGACTCATTGATTTGTTTGAATTTGATCCTAAAAATAATAGAGCAGGAATTGGAATTGTAATTCAGGCGGAAGAGAATAGAAATCAGCAAATAGGTTCTGAAGCTTTAGAACTTTTGATTCGGTATTCTTTTTATGACTTGAATTTACATCAGCTTTATGCAAATATCAGCGTTGAAAACACGGCTAGTATTGCTCTTTTTACTAAATTTGGCTTCGAAAAAATTGGAACAAAAAAAGATTGGATTTTAGTACATGGTACGTATAAAGACGAGGCTATCTTTCAGTTAATTAATCATAAATTTTAAAATTTTATATTTTGAACGTAAAAAAAATCATTTCAATTGGAGCTGTAGTCATTGCTGCTGTATTATTAATTTACGGTTTCGTTTTGATTCGTCAAATCTTTAGTGCCAATACTAAATTTAGTGAGGAAAAAGTATATGTTTATGTTCCTACGGGTTCTGATTATGAAGCTGTCAAAAAACTCATTTCACCCTATGTTGAAGATATGCAACGATTTGAATTGGTAGCTGGAAAAACGAGTTATCCAGAAAATGTGAAATCAGGTCGATTTTTGCTAAAGAAAGGTATGAGTAGTTACGATTTGGTAAAAACCATGCGAATCAATGATCCTGTTAGATTAGCTTTCAATAATCAAGAACGCTTAGAAAACTTAGCAGGTCGTGTGGGGTCTCAAATTGAACCTGATAGTTTGCAGTTGTTGACAGCTTTCAAAGATTCTACCTTTCTTAAAGAAAACGGTTTTACAGAGGATAATGTTTTCGTAATGTTTATTGCCAATACTTATGAAGTATATTGGAACATTACAGCCGAAAAGTTCCGTGATAAAATGATCAAAGAATACCGCACTTTTTGGAATGAAAAAAGAACGCAACAAGCGGCTCAACAAGGTTTAACTCCTGTTACTGCTACGATTTTAGCTTCTATTGTTCATAAAGAATCGGTAAAAAAAGACGAAAGACCTCGTATCGCAGGAGTCTATTTGAACCGAATGAAACAAGGTATGCCGTTGCAAGCAGATCCAACTGTAATTTTCGCTTTAAAAAAGAAAAGCAATGATTTTAACCAAGTAATAAAGCGTGTGTTATACAACGATTTGTTTTTGAATTCGCCTTACAACACCTATAAGAATATTGGTTTGCCTCCAGGCCCAATTGCTATGCCTGATATCACTGCACTCGAAGCGGTTTTGGCACCTGAAAAACACAATTACCTTTATTTTTGCGCTAGTGTAGATCGTTTTGGTTACCATGAGTTTGCTGCTACTTTGCCAGAACATAATATTAATGCCAAAAAGTATTCAGATTGGATCAACAATCAAGGTGTAAAACGATAATTATCGCCTTTCGAAATATCATGTTTCGATTGCTACTTTTTTTTTGGAGCACTTTTGGGCTTTTTGCACAAGAGGCTCCAAACTCTTTTTTTGCCCCATCCGATTCTTTAAATATTCAAAGACGAAACGCTGTTATCATTACGGAAACGGTGTTGGGAGGTGCTACTTTGGTTGGATTGAATCAACTCTGGTACGCGGATTATCCCAAATCAAATTTTCATTTTATTAATGACAATGCCGAGTGGTTGCAGATGGACAAAATAGGACATTTGTATTCTGCTTATCATTTGGGACGTTTTGGTGCCGAAGCTTTGCAATGGAGCGGCGTTCGAAAACAAGACCAATTGATTTATGGCGCTACTTTAGGTTTTGCCTTTTTGTCTATTGTCGAAGTGATGGACGGTTATTCTAAAGAATGGGGAGCGTCATCTGGTGATATTTTGGCCAATGCCCTTGGAACAGGGCTTTACGTTTCGCAAGAGTTGCTTTGGAAAGAACAACGAATTACTCCCAAATTTTCTTTTCATACGACTTCATTTGCTGCACAAAATCCCAATAAATTAGGCAGCACTTTTTCGGAACAACTACTGAAAGATTATAATGGGCAAACCTATTGGTTATCGGTCAATATGCATTCTTTTTTCAAAGGTTCTAAAATTCCAAAATGGCTCAATTTAGCATTTGGATATGGTGCCGATGGGATGCTCTCTGGAATTGACCCAACAGATCAACGATACAGACAGTTTTATGTCAGTTTTGATGTTGATTTAACGAAAATTACTACTAAAAATTCTTTCTTAAAGACCCTTTTTTCGGTTTTTAACACCATAAAAGTACCGGCCCCAACTTTGTCATACAGCACTCACACTGGTTTTAGAGCACATTCGTTCTTCTTTTAACAATTTTTAACTTACTGTTTTTCAGTCTCTTTTTTTTAAGTGGTATCTTTGCATGTAGAAATTTCACAAGGTGACAGTGCGTGAAGAAAAACATTTTATGATAAAGAAATGGTATTTTTTCTTGAGTTTAATAGGTATTGTTACCTTTTTAAGCTTAGGTTTTAAAAACGAAAAAAAGAGCCTCAGTCCGGTGGTTCAACCTGTAGAAAAGGAAACTACAATTTCAGCTTTTCCTTCCAACGAAACGTCTATTTCAGACATTCCCTTTACCAAGAATTTATTTGTAGGCTTCAAAGAAGCCATAGCTCACAAAGAATCTAGAGGTAAATATCAAAAAGTAAATTCTTTTGGTTACTTAGGGAAATATCAATTTGGTGTGCAAACACTTCGAGCGATTGGTGTACAAAATCATCATCATTTTTTAAACAATCCAGCATTACAAGAAAAAGCCTTTATTGCGCTTTTGTCCAAAAACAAATCCTTGTTGCAATCGGTTATCGAGAAACACGAAGGAACCGTAATTGATGGAATTTTGATTACCGAGTCTGGTATTTTGGCTGCCGCACATTTGGCAGGAGCCGGAACAGTAAAGAAATTTTTCAGACACAACGGCAAAAGGTATTTCCGAGATGCTTATGGAACTTCATTACGAAGTTATTTAAAAGCTTTTGGAGGTTACGACACCTCAGTTATTGTGGCTAACAGTAACGCAACGGTACATTCGATTTAAGTTTAAAAGAAAAAACAAGAGAACCAGCTTTAGAGCTGGTTTTTTTTATGATTCACACAGTAAAATCAGATTTCATAACTAAAAACTGGGACTTTAGAGCATCTTAGATTATGATGCATTTTGCATTTGTTATATTTGATATAGCATTAATGATTTACTCATGAACACCAATCACTTACTTGTTGCTTTCAGAAATAGAGCTTTAGGAGTCAAAGAAACCACCTCAAACTGGACAAATGAAATAGAATATTTGTACAAAAGAGGAGTAGGAATTGATGAAGCCTTGCATTATTTGTACTTTGAAAAACCATCTATTGAAGAATTTGAGCATTGGGTCAATGAAAAAGAAGCTAAACTTGTTCCATCAGTTGCAGAAGTAGGTAACGTTTTAAATGATGAGGAACTTGCCTTTTTTGAAATCAATGGGTATGTTATTTTGCCAAATGCGATTTCAAAAGCGGATTGTGCTGCGACTCAACAGGTGATTTGGGAGTTTTTGGGAATGCATCCAGAACAACCCGAAACTTGGTACCAAAGCCATCCCGAACAGCGCGGATTGATGGTTAATTTTTTTGACCATCCGTTGTTAGAAAAAAACAGAGCTTCAGCTAGAATCAAGAAAGCTTTCGAACAGCTGTATCAGTCTGAAGCTATTTATAAGACCATAGATAAAATAAGTTTTAATCCACCGGTTACACCAAATTATGTTTTCAAAGGAGATGGTTTGCATTGGGATGTGAGTTTGCAATTGCCCATTCCGTTCCGATTGCAAGGTTTGATTTATTTATCTGATTGTGGACCAAAAGATGGCGCTTTTCATTGTGTCCCTGGTTTTCATCATCAGATTGCTTCTTGGATGGATCAGATTCCCGAAGGTGTTCACCCGAGAGCGCACGCTTTAGCAACGCTACAACCTCAGGCGATTTCTGCTACTGCAGGCGATATGGTGATTTGGCATCAAGCTCTGCCACATTGCGCAACTCCAAATTATGGCACTTCACCAAGAATGGTGCAATACCTAAGTTATATTAGTGAAGGTTATGTAGAAGCTAAAGAGTGGGTTTAGAATTGTTTATAGCTGACAGGTTTTTAAAACCTGTCAGGTTTAATTGGTAACTAAATTTAAATCCCTAATGAATTTTCAATTGCAAAATATTCGCCTTTTTCTTGGTGAACATTCTTAAAATTATCTACATCATTAAAAATTTCAATTACTTCTTTTCTTTTAATTTTTGTAGGCTTTTCTGATAGGCAACTTAGATATGAACTCCATGAATATTCAATTGGATGTTTACAGATTCTATGATGTACAGGATTATTATGGATGTAAGCAATTACATTTTGTAAATAGGAATCAAATTTAATTTGTTTTCTTCTAAATGGTCTTTCAAATAAAGCACCGTGTCGATTATATCTCTTGTTATAAGCTTTGGTGTAAGCATTAAATAAATTTGAAAAGGATTGAGAAGGTAAAATATTTTTCTCTGTATTTTTTTCAGAAAGTTCTTTTATTCGAACTAAAAAATGAAAGTGATTTTTCATTAAGCACCAAGCAAAGATCTCTGCAATTGGTTCTATGTGAGTTTCGAATAGTCTAAGGAAATGTTCGTAGTTTTCTTTTTCTTTAAACAGTGTTGTGCTATTTATTCCACGATTATAAATATGGTAGAATTTTCCATGTTCTAAGGCTTGAATCATAATTATTTGGCTTGTATGTACTTACAAATGTATAAAAAGATTTGTTTAGCCAAAATAAACCTGACAGGTTTTTAAAACCTGTCAGGTTTGAATTATTCCTCCATCAATATCTGCAAAATACTAATAGCAGCCTCGCTAATTTTGGTACCAGGACCAAAAATGGCAACGGCTCCAGCATCAAACAGGAATTGGTAGTCTTGCACAGGGATGACGCCACCTACTACTACCATTATATCTTCGCGACCGTATTTTTTGAGCTCTTCAATAACTTGTGGAACTAGGGTTTTGTGACCTGCTGCCAAGGACGAGACTCCAAGCACATGTACATCGTTTTCTACAGCTTGTTTGGCCGCTTCTTCTGGTGTTTGAAACAATGGGCCAATGTCTACGTCAAAACCTACATCGGCATAGCCGGTGGCTACTACTTTGGCTCCACGGTCGTGTCCATCTTGCCCCATTTTGGCAATCATGATTCGGGGTCTTCTTCCGTCTTGTTTTGCAAAAGCATCGGCTAGTTGCTTGGCTTTTTCAAAACTTTTGTCGTCTTTAATTTCTTTGCTATACACGCCACTAAAGGATTTAATTTGTGCTTTGTAACGTCCAAAAACCGTTTCTAAGGCATCGCTTATTTCGCCAAGTGTTGCTCGGTTTCTTGCGGCTTCTACGGCTATTTCTAACAAATTGCCTTCATTGGTTTTGGCACAATGAATCAATTTTTCGAGACTACTTTTTACTTTTTCGGAGTTTCTACTGGCTTTGATTTTTTCCAATTGCGCTAACTGTTGTTTGCGAACCATTTGGTTGTCTACATCCAAAATCTGCAAAGGATCTTCTTTCTCCAATCGGTATTGATTGACTCCTACAATAATATCTTGTCCACTGTCGATTCGCGCTTGTTTTCTAGCGGCAGCTTCTTCAATTCTCAACTTTGGAATACCGGCTTCAATGGCTTTGGTCATTCCGCCCAAGGCCTCGACTTCTTGAATCAATTGCCAAGCTTTTTCGGCAATTTCATTCGTAAGACTTTCTACATAATAGCTGCCTCCCCAAGGGTCTACGGTCTTGGTAATCTGGGTTTCTTCTTGTAAATAGATTTGGGTATTTCTTGCAATTCTTGCGGAGAAATCAGTTGGTAACGCAATGGCTTCGTCTAGTGCGTTAGTATGTAATGATTGAGTTCCTCCAAAAGCAGCTGCAGCCGCTTCTACTACGGTTCGTGCTACGTTGTTAAAAGGGTCTTGTTCGGTTAAACTCCAGCCAGAAGTTTGACAATGCGTTCTCAAAGCCAATGATTTTTCATCTGCAGGGTTGAATTCTTTGAGTAGTTTAGCCCAGAGCATTCTTCCCGCACGCATTTTAGCAATTTCCATAAAATGATTCATTCCAATGGCCCAGAAAAAAGATAATCTTGGCGCAAATTCATCAATTTTCATTCCAGTTGCTAAACCCGTTCGAATGTACTCTAACCCATCGGCTAGGGTGTAAGCTAACTCAATATCTGCGGTAGCTCCCGCCTCTTGCATATGATAGCCAGAGATAGAAATGGAGTTAAACTTTGGCATTTTTTTGCTGGTAAATTCAAAAATATCAGCAATAATTTTCATAGAAGGAGTAGGAGGATAGATGTAGGTATTTCGCACCATGAACTCCTTTAAAATATCATTTTGTATCGTTCCTGAAAGTTGTTCCGGAGCTACGCCTTGTTCTTCTGCTGCCACAATATAAAAAGCCATGATAGGCAAAACAGCACCATTCATAGTCATGGATACCGACATTTCTTGTAGTGGAATTTGGTCAAATAACACCTTCATGTCTTCCACGGTGTCAATGGCTACACCCGCTTTTCCAACGTCTCCAACTACACGTTCGTGATCGGAATCATAGCCTCTATGCGTTGGAAGATCAAAAGCAATAGATAATCCTTTTTGTCCCGCGGCTAAATTGCGTCGGTAGAAAGCATTACTCTCTTCGGCAGTCGAAAAGCCCGCATATTGACGAATGGTCCACGGTCTGCGCACATACATTGTAGCATAAGGACCGCGTAAGTTAGGTGCAAAACCAGCTCCAAAGTCCAAATGCTCTAAGGTTTCAATATCTTTTTCAGAATAGGTAGGCGGGATTGTAATACCTTCCGCTGTTAGGAAAGGCTCTTGATTAGCAATACTAGTCCTTTTTGCGGAATGGTTTAAGGTAATATGTTGAAGGTCTTTTCTTTTCATGGCTGAATAGTAATGGTGAAACGTTTTGAATGGAATAAGCTTACTCTGTGGCGAGTCGTTCTTGTTCGATTTTTTCGGCCAAACGTTTTTCAATTATTGGGGTAATCAGTGTTTTTCGAGGATTGATTTTTACAAAAGGGAACAATTCCAAATCGTGTTTCATCCGATCGGTTGGGTTGGGGTGTTTGTTGGTTCCCAATAATATTTTTTTACCAGTATCAAATAAAGCTTGTTCCTTGTCGGCGCTTTCTTGGATTTTTCTTTTGACCGTTCCTTCTTTCAGTTGCTTTAAGAAACCACCGTTCATTTCAATGTCTTTAAACAATTGAAGCGCTTTTTCTGCCAATTGTTGTGTAATACTTTCTATGTAATAACTCCCGTCCGCTGGATTGTTGACTTTGTCGAAATACGACTCGTTTTTCAAAATCAACAATTGATTTCTAGCAATACGATCTCCAAATTCGTTGTCTTTGTGGTACAAGGCGTCATAAGGCAAATTAGCCACTGCATTGGCTCCTCCCAAAATGGCACTCATGCATTCTGTTGTGGTTCTTAGCATATTGACATTGTAGTCGTAAATCGTTTTGTTTCTTTTAGTTGGAGTGGCTAGAATATGACAATCGATATCCAATTCATAGGCATTGGATACAATTTCAAAAAGTTGACGTAAAGCTCTTAATTTTCCAATTTCAAAAAAGTAGTTGCTTCCTACAGCCACTTGAAACACTACGCTTTTTTTACAGTTTGGAATATGGTTGAAATACTCATTGGCATGTGCTAAACCATAGGCTATTTCCTGAACCATATTGGCTCCTGCATTTTGATACAAGGCCATATTGACACTCAATAATGAGCAATTTTGGGTACTGTTAAAAAGCGATTTAAGGGTTTCGAAATTGTCTTTTTCTTGTGTAGAGAACCAATTACCATCTTGGGCTAATTGTCCGATAGGATCCAATAAGCAAAAAATAGTGGCCTCTTTTTCTTTGGCAATTTGGTCGATTTTTTTAACGAAATCGATTGAAAGAAATTGGAAATGAAAATAAAGAGTTGTTGTTGCTAAAGGAAGTGCTGTAAGTAATTTTTCTATAGCGATGTTTTCATTTGGAATCGTAAATCGGAGGCTTGTTGCGCCACGTTGAATGGTATCTAATGCTCTTTCTATAGATTTATCTAGGTCGTGTACAAAAATGTTTTGACAAATGGTAAATGCTGTTGCTTGGGTGTTGCTACCTACATTGCCTTTTAAATCTTCTTTGTCGTAAAATGGTTTTACTTTTATTTCCTCTGGGGAATTCCAAATCACCGTTTCGTTATAGTCGGCACCCTTAAGTTCAAATTGGATTTTTTGTTTCCATTGCTTTGCCGAAACGGGATTGAAATCTTCAAATAGATTGTTCGCCATTGTAATTGTATTAGTTGGGGTCGTTTTTTGTGATGCTATCGCCTTCAAATTCTATGATATAGATATCTTCACTATCTTTTTTCATATAGTATTTTTCGCGAGCATATTTTTCTACTTGTTCAGAATTGTGTAATTGTTGGATGTGTTGTTTATCCTTTTTTATTTCCTCTTGGTAGTATTTTTTATTTTCTTTTAATTGCTGAATGTCTTCGTCTAAAATTCGGTGATCAAAATAGGAATAATTATCTAGAAAAGTCATCCAAACTATAAAAGATAAGGAAACCCAGATGTATTTGTTACTGAGTAATTTGAACCATTTTTTATCTTTATAGGGATTGTTCATTGCTAGCGTTTGTGATAAGAAGTTGTTGGTTTATAATATGCGTTGGTTAATAACCGCTCGAACTACATCAATGGCTACGGTATTGAACTTGTCATTAGGGATAATGATGTCGGCATAGGCTTTGGTTGGTTCGATAAATTGTTCGTGCATGGGTTTGAGCGTGTGTTGATAACGAGTCAAAACTTCTTCCATATCACGACCTCTTTCAGAAATATCTCTGCGCAATCTACGAATTAGTCGTTCGTCGGAATCTGCGTGTACATATACTTTGATGTCGAATAAATCACGTAATTCTGGATTGGTAAATATTAGAATGCCTTCAACAATCATTACTTTTCTTGGATGAGTAATGACTACATCGTCGGTTCGGTTGTGTTTGATGAATGAGTAAACAGGCTGATTGATGATGTTGCCTTGTTTTAGTTCTTTTAAATGAGCAACTAAAAGTTCAAAGTCGATGGCTCTAGGATGATCAAAGTTTATGTTGGAGCGCTCCTCATAACTCATGTTTTTGTTTTCTTTGTAATAAGAATCTTGAGAGATGATACCTACTTCAGCATCAGGTAGTTCGTTCATGATTTGATGTACTACTGTTGTTTTTCCACTTCCGGTTCCTCCCGCAATTCCTATGATTAGCATACTAACTTTACTTTTAAATTTTGTTACAAAAATAAGAATTAAAAGAGATACCTATTTGTTTTTGCGGACTATTTTTGAAAGTCTTGTTGCTGAAAAGATTAGCCGTTAGGTGATGTAAATAGCGAAGGTTTTTTAAATGATGGCAAGGTTTCGATTTTTGCCTTTTAGCCCCGGGAGGAGTGGCATCCTTTGCTGACATGGTTTGGCAGCAAAGATAGAACGGATCACGGGACGATGTTTCCTGACAAGCGTATTTTTTCTGCTCCTATTTTTTGGGAATAAAAAAAACTGTAAGCTTTAGTTACAGGTTACTGGAATTATTTGAGGGCTTTTTCACCTTGTTGATAGCCTTCATTAAAACTTTTTTTTGTGCCTTCCCAGTCATAAATGATTTCAAGTGTCATCCATGTGAGCATACCTAAAATAAATACGAACACGTCGCGTTTGGTGATTTTCATTAGTTATTGTATTAGTTAATGTAGCTAATATAATAAAAAACCTATAAAATTACATTTTGTGTACAATAAAAATAGTAGGGCGTTTGTGTAAGTCTACTTTTTCTTTTTTCCAAGCCGCTATTTTTTTGGTTTTGATGTATTCGGTGGGTAAGGTGATATCGGTGGCTACGCAAAGATGGGTTTCGGGATGAAGGATTTGAGTCAAATCTTCGAGTAGTTTGTTGTTGCGATATGGGGTTTCGATAAAAATTTGCGATTGGTTTTTGTCGAAAGATAATTTTTCTAAAAACTTTAATGCCGATTTTTTCTCTTCTTTTTCAATAGGTAAATAGCCGTTGAAGGTGAAGCTTTGTCCGTTCATTCCAGAAGCCATAAGGGCTAGTAGGATAGAGGACGGGCCAACCAACGGAACGACTTGTATGCCTTTGTCGTGCGCAATTTTTACAATGACTGCTCCCGGATCGGCTACGCCAGGGCAACCGGCTTCGCTCATTAATCCCATGTTTTTTCCCTCAAGCAAGGGTTGGATCATAGCCAAATGCTCTTTGTTTTCGGTATGCTTGTTTAGAGTAAAAAGCACCAACTCGGATTGCTTTTTTTCTGGCTGCACTATTTTGATTGATTTTCTGGCCGTTTTTTCGTTTTCTACGATGTAATGGTCAATAAAATCGATGCTTCTTTTGATGGTTTGCGGCAAAACATCCATAGGGTCGCAATCGCCCATAGTAGTTGGAATTAAATACAGTTTACCGAAAGAAGAAGTTGTAGTCATAGCCTTTGTGCTAATGGTGATAAAAGGAAATTTGATAAAGTGTTACCCGTGTTTGGCGATTAATTTAGCAGCAATCACATCGCAAACTTCGTCTAGCATTTGATATACATTTTCAAAACCATTGGCTAAGCCGTAGTAAGGATCGGGTACATCGACATTTTCTCCTGGAAATAATTCGTTCAAAATCATTTGAACTTTGTTTTTCTGGGTGTCGTTTTTTGCCATTTCAATCACAGTATCATAATTGGAGGCATCCATTACGTAGATATAATCGAAGGTATCGAAATCTGTTGTGTTAAATTGTCTCCCTTTTTGGTGAGCAATCGAAAGGTTATGGTGCTCTGCTACGGCAATGGAGCGTTTGTCTGGCGAATGACCTATGTGCCAAGAGCCTGTTCCGGCAGAATCAACAAAGAATTGATCCTCTGGTAGTTTTGAGGCTAATATTCCTTCTGCCAAGGGAGAACGGCAAATATTGCCTAAACATACCATTAAAATCTTTACAGGCATAATCCGCGTTTATAGCGTTAATTTTGAGTTGATATCGTCAACAAATTTTTTGAATTGTTTGTCTGTGGCTACTAAGTTGTCTACTGTTTTGCAAGCGTGTAAAACTGTAGCGTGGTCGCGGTCGCCTATTTGTGAACCAATGTTCGCTAATGAGGCTTTAGTGAATTTTTTGGCAAAAAACATTGCTAATTGGCGCGCTTGAACCACATGTCTTTTTCTGGTTTTAGATTGTAGCGTTTCTATATCCAGTTGGAAATAATCCGAAACGATTTTTTGTATGTAATCGATGGAGATTTCTCTTTTGACGTTTTTGACAAATTTCTCAACCACACTTTTAGCTAACTCAATGGTTACTTCTTTTTTGTTGAAAGAAGATTGTGCGATTAACGAAATGATAGCGCCCTCTAATTCACGAACGTTAGACTTGATATTACGAGCAACATACTCAATGATTTCATCTGGAATGTCAACACCGTCACGATACAAAATGTTTTTAAGAATCGAAATTCTAGTTTCGTAATCAGGTTGGTGTAACTCTGCAGATAATCCCCACTTGAAACGAGACAACAAACGTTGCTCAATATCTTGCATGTCTACAGGAGCTTTGTCCGAAGTCAAGATTACTTGCTTACCGTTTTGGTGCAAATAATTGAAAATGTGGAAAAACACATCTTGAGTTCCTGATTTTCCAGATAAAAACTGAACGTCATCTATAATTAACACATCGATTAATTGATAGAAGTGAATGAAATCGTTACGGTTGTTTTTCTTAACCGAGTCGATGTATTGTTGGGTGAAAATTTCGGCAGAAATATATAAAACCGTTTTTTCAGGATATTTGTCTTTAATCTCTACACCAATAGCGTGTGCTAAATGTGTTTTTCCTAATCCAACCCCACCAAAAATTAATAACGGATTGAAAGAAGTTCCTCCTGGTTTGTTGGCAACAGCCATACCCGCAGAACGAGCCAATCTATTAGAATCTCCTTCTAAGAAATTGTCAAAGCTGTAGTTAGGATTTAATTGAGATTCGATTTTCAAATTACGAATACCAGGAATTACAAAAGGATTTTTTAATTCTGGATTTAAGTTTTTTATAGGAGCGTCTACTTCCTGTGGTTTCATAACCACACGATTGGCACTTGGCAACTGTTCTGTAAACGGTTGTTTGTTGCCATAGGTGTTCTCCATTTTGATTTTGTAAAGCAATTTAGCATTCTTACCTAGTTCTTTGGTAAGGGCAACTTTTAACAATTTCACGTAGTGTTCTTCTAGCCATTCGTAAAAAAATTTACTAGGTACCTGAATGTATAAAGCATTGTCGGTTAGCTCAACTGATTTAATAGGCTCAAACCAAGTTTTGTATGCTTGCTCTTGGATATTGTCCTTTATAAAAGATAAACAGTTTTCCCATACCGATTGTGCAGTTTTATTCATAGATTTGGCGAAATTATTTTAACTTTAGTTGATGTTTTAAGCAAAAAAACGTGTCTGTTTTTTGCGTCTTTCAGGTTAACAAAAGTGTGAATAATTTTTTGTATAAAAAAATAAATTGAGCAATAATTTTAGAAAAAAATGTCGTAAGGGACATTTCAAAAATTAAATTTTTTAAAGCATAACTAATGAAAGATCACCAAGTAGAAGTACGTGTTCGTTATTCAGAAACCGACCAAATGGGAGTCGTTTATCACGGCAATTATATTCCTTATTTTGAGATAGGACGCGTGGAATGGCTTAGAAATAAAGGGGTTTCGTATAAAGTGATGGAAGAAAACGGAATTGCACTCCCCATTGTTTCCATGAATATTAACTATAAAAAATCGGCGCGCTATGATGATTTACTGACAGTACACACGCGTTTCAAAAGTCAGACGTCTGTGAAGATAGAATTTGACTGTGCCATTTATAACGAAGCACAAGAGTTATTAACAACTGCCGAATTTGTGCTTGTTTTTGTGTCCTTAAAAACGGGTCGTCCAGTCGCTCCTCCAGATTATATTTTGGAATTATTAAAAACTATCGATTAACAACAAAAATCATCGACGAAAAGCATTATTTTATCTTTTTTTTGCGATTTGTATTTCAAACATAGAATGAAAAATGTCGAACACCATTTCGGCATTTTTTTTTCGAATACTACACTCAATTTTGCCAATTGGTAAATTCGTTTCCGCATCAATTTCCATTTCTTGATTTACAATTTGAAGTTGCTTTTCTTTAATAACGCGCATGACTTTGTTCATGTTCTTATAATCGAAAGTGATTTCGAATAAGACATCAATAGTTTTCTCTACAATTTCGCTGGATTCTATCGCTAATTGAGCTGTGGTTTTGTAGGCTGCAATTAATCCGCCCACTCCCAATTTGGTTCCGCCAAAGATGCGAACCACTACAATCAAAATATTCGTTAGACCAAACGATTGAATTTGCCCATATATTGGCGTGCCCGCCGTATTACTCGGTTCTCCATCGTCATTAGCCCTAAAAGCTACCGATTCAGTCCCAATTTGATACGCATAGCAATAATGCACCGCATGCGGATGTTCTTTTTTGAGTATTTCAATAATGGGTTTTACTTCCTCCTCGCTGCTAATCGGAAAAGTGTAGCCAAAAAACTTACTGTTCTTCTCCTTAAACAGTATGGGTTCGTTGGGTGCAGCAATGGTTTGGTAGGTGTCTTTCATTAGGTGTACTTCTCCAAAAGGGATATTTTTTGATGCAAAAGTAGTTTTTTTTGGAGCCCCACCCAAGGCATTTTTAGTTGGCAAGGGTTCCCGCTATCCGCTATATCTTTTTTATTTTACCCTGTCAGGGTTCAAAACCCTGACAGGGTAAAATAAAAAAAAGGATGCCGCTGCACACGAGCGAAGCGAACTGGCGAAGCAATCGGGGCTAAAGGAGGAGCAGTTGGCTTTTTTGGATACATTTTAAAGTTTTATCCCAAGTTGTTCTTTTCGAATAAATCGACTACATCTTCTTTGCCGACTTGCAGATTCCAAACTTGAAGTCCGAGCGCTTGAGCTGCATCAGTGTTTTCTTTTTTATCGTCTACAAACAAGGTTCTTTTGGGTGACAAATCATTTTGTTGCAAAACGTGCAAATAAATTTCGGCATCGGGTTTTCGCATGCCTACTTCAAAAGAAAAATACACTTTTTCAAAACATTGGTAAAAAGCGCCATAAAATGAACTTCCTGTTTTTTGCTCAAAAGTGTCAATATGAATTGCATCGGTATTGCTCAACAAAAACAAGCGGTATTTTTGCGATAATAATTGTAAAAATTCTAAGCGATACAAGGGAAAATCAAGTAAAACCGAATTCCAAGCTGCAAGAATTTCTTCTTGACTCGCATTGGGGATTTGTTTTTGAAAACCGTTTAAAAAAGCTTCTCTTGTACAATCGCCTTTTTCAAAAGCTATGTTTAGAGCGTCCAATTCTTCATTCCAAGCCTTGAGACCCAATGCTTGTAACTGGTCTTGTGTGGCTTGCTTGTCTAGATTGATAAATACATCTCCAAAATCAAAAATGATGGCATTAATCATAATTGCTAAGTATTAAAAGTTCGTCAGTTGCAATAGTTGACTTATTTGGATTCTTTTTTTGGAGTATCGGTGCTTTTGTTCCTGAATGAAAAGAAATTGCTCCAATAAAAATCCGTGCTTCATCCCACATATTCGAGTCAATAAAATGCTGAATGGTAGTGGTGCCACCTTCAATTATAACAGATTGAAGACGGTGCTCATATAACCTTTGCAGGAGTTGTGGTACAATGTTTTGATTGAAATCTAGGATTTCAAAAGTACAATTCTCCTTGTTTTCATTATCTTTTTTTGATGTAAAAATCAGTGTCGGAACACTTTGGTCCAAAACAAAACTTTCCTCAGGTAGGCGTCCTTCTCGGTCAATTAGTATTCGAGTTGGATGTTGTCCGTGCCAATCTCTAGTGTCTAATTTTGGATTGTCGGCAAGTACCGTTTGTGTTCCCACCAAAATTGCCTGTTCTTCGCTACGCCATTTGTGTACCAACTGTCGAGAGTAGGGATTGGTAATCCAAATCGGAGCGCGTTCGTGATTCGGTTTTGGGGATGGAGCGATAAAACCATCTTGGCTTTCGGCCCATTTTAAGATAATGTAGGGGCGTTTTTGGTTATGAAACGTAAAAAAGCGTTTGTTGAGTTCTTGGCATTCTTTTTCGAGTACACCAACTGTCACTTCAATGCTCGCATTTTTCAAACGTTCTATGCCTTTACCTGCCACTTGATGGTTAGGGTCTACCGTTCCAATAACTACTCTTGGAATTTCACTTCGAACAATCAAGTCTGCACAAGGTGGTGTTTTCCCAAAATGACTGCAAGGTTCAAGACTTACATAAATAGTAGCGTCTTTTAATTGCGATTTGTCTTTTACTGAATTGATGGCGTGCACTTCTGCGTGAGGTTCTCCGGCTTTTTTGTGCCAACCTTCGCCAATTATTTTTCCGTTGGCTACAATTACGCTTCCTACCATCGGGTTAGGGTACGTAGTGCCTAAGCCATTTTTGGCTAGTTCGATGCAACGTTTTATATAAGTTTCATTTGTGCTCACTATGCAAAAGTACTATTTTTTGGGCGTTAGATTTCGCTAATTTGTCAATTAACAATGCTATTTTTGTCAGACTAACCAAAGAAGATAAAGTACAATGACATCTTGGACTATTAGAAAAATTGAAAAGAAGGACAATCCTGCCGTGGCAAAGTTAATTAGAGCTGTTTTTGATGAATTGGAAATTCCAAAAGTAGGCACCGCTTACGAAGACCCCTATTTGGATTTGATGTTTGAGGAATACAGCAAGCCACGTTCTGTTTATTTTGTGGTTGAGCAAGAGGGTGAAGTAGTAGGTTGTGCAGGAATTGCGCCTTTGGCCAATGAAAAAGAAACCATTTGCGAATTGCAAAAAATGTACTTTTTGCCTGCCACTCGAGGAAAAGGAATTGGTAGCGAAATGATGGCTATTTGTTTGCAAGCTGCCAAAGAATTTGGGTTTGAGCAATGTTACCTCGAAACGATGCCGTTTATGCATTCCGCTCAAAAGTTGTATAAGAAAACAGGTTTTGAGTATTTGTGCAGTGCTATGGGAAATACAGGTCATAGCAGTTGTCCGGTTTGGATGCTGAAAGATTTGTAAGCACTACTTTTAAATCAATATTTAACCGCTAATTATGACAATAAGAGCCTACAGAACTCATTTTATTCAGGAACTTTCTTCTATTTATGAGGAAGGCGAGGCCGAAAGTTTTTTCTATTTGATTTTGGAAGCCAAGCGCCAACTTAAAAGAATCGATTTGGCGTTGCAACCCGATTTGACTTTTTCTGAGGCCGAACTCGTGGTTTGGAATAGCATTTTAGAAGATTTAAAAAAAGAAATCCCGATACAGTACCTATTAGGAAAAACCAATTTTTATGGATTGGATTTTGAAGTTAATGAAAACGTGTTGATTCCAAGACCCGAAACCGAAGAGTTGGTCGAATGGGTGCTGCAAGATTGTTCCAAAAGAGAAATGACAAATAACTTCTCTATTCTTGATATTGGAACGGGAAGTGGCTGCATTCCGATTAGTTTGAAAAAGCAGTTGGCAGAGGCCAAAGTTTCGGCTATTGATGTTTCGGAAAAGGCTTTGGAAGTAGCAAAAGGTAATGCGAAGTTAAATGGAGTAGAAGTGCACTTTATACTTCAAAACATTTTGGAAACAACCGATTTATTGGAAAGCTATGATGTCATTGTTTCGAATCCGCCCTATGTTCGCAATTTAGAAAAGCAAGAAATCAAGAATAATGTATTGGAATATGAGCCGCATTTGGCATTGTTTGTAGCCGATGATGATGCTTTGATTTTTTACAGAAAAATTGGAACGTTAGCATTGAAAAGTTTGCGTCCCAACGGAAAGTTGTTTTTTGAAATCAATCAGTATTTGGGCAAAGAAACGGTTGATTTGTTAAAAGATTTAGGTTTTCAAAACGTTGAATTACGAAAAGACATTTACGGGAATGACAGGATGATTTTGGCTTCTTTGTAGCTGAGGACTTGCTGTAAAATATTTAATTCATTTTTTGTCAGTTCGAGCGCAGTCGAGAACAGTTCGTGAATCTCGACTGCGCTCGATTTGACAGGAAGGGTTTGACAATTTAAATTGGTTTTTTATTCAAGAAAAAAAGATTTGATTGTTGAGTTTTAATGTAAAATAGATTTTTTGTCAGTTCGAGCGCAGTCGAGAACAGCTTGTGAATCTCGACTGCGCTCGATTTGACAGTACTTCTAGAGTATTTTAATCTAGTTTTTTTACAAAAAGAAATACGGATTTGATTGTTGATTGATGATTTTTGATGTCAAATTTGAAATCTTTACTCGTTGTTCCGCGTGAGGGATAGCAGCTAACTACCGAAGTAGTGCGTATAGCCCGACCGCATAAAAAAAGGGGACCGACTAGCACGATTGCTGAGTAGGTCCCTTTTTTTTATGGGGTCACGCCCAAATATTTATTCGTACCGCAATGCTTCAATTGGGTCGAGTTTCGAAGCTTTTATCGCGGGATATAATCCAGAAACAATGGCCACCATAAAACTAGTAGCAAAAGCAGCTAAGATGGCGCCCCACGGGATGACGAAGGCAAAATCCATTGCGCTCGCGATACCAAAACCGATTAAGATTCCGAAAAAGATTCCGACGAGTCCGCCGATTTGACCAATGAGTAAGGTTTCGATAAAAAACTGAATCGCCACGGTCGATTTCTTGGCGCCTAAGGCTTTTCGAACGCCAATTTCTCGGGTTCTTTCGGTTACCGAAACTATCATAATATTCATCAAAGCGATGGATGAACCAAAAATGGTAATCACTCCAATGAGCCAAGCAGCTAAACCTAAATATTGAGTGATGCCTAGAATACGGTTGATTAAATCATCGCTGCGCACTACACCAAAGTTGTTGTCTTTTACGGGGCTTAATTTTCGTACGCGACGCATTACGCTAGTGGCGTTGTCTACGGCTTGGTCCAACAATTCTTTTTTGCCCACCATTACGCTCAAACTGTAATTGATGTTCGGGGCACTAAAGAGCGAACGCGCTACTTGAATCGGAATCAACACGCGCAAATCTTGACTGTTGCCAAAAGTGGAACCTTTTTCTTTAAGTACTCCAATGACTCTGAATTTGGCTCCGCGAATCGAAATGACTTTGTCGATAGGATTGACGTCTTTCAAAAGTCCTTTTTCAAAATCCGAGCCTACGATACACACAAAGGCATTGTTGGCAATGTCAAAACTCGTGAAATTTCGTCCCGCACTAAAATCCAATCCCGAATTCACCGCATACATTTCGTCCACGCCCACGATTTTGTTTTCTGGGTCTGTTTTGGTGTTCAGGTATTTCACTTCGGCGGCCGAGCTTGCGGTAAACGAAATCGAAGTTTCGGTAAAAGGATATTTGTATTTGTTTCTAAACGCCACGGCATCTGGGTAGGAGATAATCGGGTTGATGATTTCTCGTTCGCCACCGCCACGGTTTCGCGTCGTATTTTCGTATTGATTGATGTTGAAAGTATTGGCACCCATCGAGGCAAAATCCGACGAAATTTGATTTTCTAAAGCCGCCACTACGGTCAAAATTCCCACCAAAGCCGTGATTCCAATAGCAATAATCAGTACCGTAAGAATGGTACGCAGCAATTGCGTTTTGATTGAACCCAACGCAATTTTAATATTTTCTTTGAATAATTTTAGCATCATACAAGTTTGTCACGAAAATACAATTTTTGTTACAAGTTTGGTTTTCAAAAAACACTAAATTTCAAATCCACAAACCTTCTGTTTTTTTTAAAACCATATAAGGCATATAAGGACATTTAAGTGTTTCTTTCCGAACTTGGCTGACATCTTTGTGTCTTTTGCAGTTGAATTTCACAGCTTCAATAAAAACTTCTATGACTTATATTTTTAGCAGTTTTGCGAACCTTGCGTAAAACTTTGCGAACCTTGCGGTTAAATTTCATTAACAAAAAGTTTCACTTTAGTGCAACTTTAGTATGTTTGTATATTATGGATAAGCGAATATGAAAACGAAAAATAATAATCTAAAAACACTTGACCAGTTCAAAGACAAACATTACGGAAAAATTGGAACGGTAAAAAGAGACGAATTGGATGCTGGATATGAGAATTTTAAAATTGGTGCAATGATTTATGAAGCTAGGGTTCAAAAAGGTCTGACGCAGGAAGAACTTGCTGAAAAAGCAGGAACTACAAAATCCTATATCTCTAAGATTGAAAACAATGTTAAAGAAGTTAGATTTTCAACACTTCAAAAAATTGTTGAGCTAGGTTTAGGAGGGCATTTGGAACTATCAATAAAATTGTAGGTGTTCAAAAGAAACCATTATTTGTATTTTAGCGCAAATAAGTAATTGGCTTAATGATAATTAGTTTTGTTTTTAATTCCTTAAAGTTTTAGATAATGGGAATTTTATTAATGGAAAAAAAGAATATGCATAGGTTTGAAGAATTAATATACCGTAGTACATCATTCACATTGGAGGTATTAGAAGAGACTAATTCGAAAATAATAGATGCGCTTCAAACAAGTGGATCAACAATTCTTGTAAAAAATCTTCAAATGATTCAATTCCAAAAGGTAATATTTGCTATTGGTATGTTTTCTATGTTTGATGCAATATTGCAGGATAACCTATCTTGTGAAAACGGATTTAAAGAAGCCAAAAAAAGGCTTTTGGTTAATCAAAACTTAAAACTCCACGACCGTTTTGATGATTTTATATGTGCGATTAATGTGTTAAAACACGGTAAAGGGAGAAGTTATGATACTTTGTTGTTAAAATCTGAATTTCTCCCATTCAGAATAAAATTGAAAGGAGAAAGCTTTTTTGACGAAGAAGATGTCTCTGAAATTGAAACATTAATAGAAGTAGATGATAATTTTGTTTTGAACTGTGCTGATCTAATTGATAAGGTATTAAAAGAAATTAGCAAATAATATACTTTTTTGTTTTATAAACTTTTATCTTGATTAACAAAGTTTTCAAATGTATCTTAAAATTTATATGGAGTTGTTTTTTTATTAATTTAAAAAAAAATACAATCGTGAAAAATAAACTAATTTGTTTGATGTTTTTGTTTATCTGTAATTTTTGCTTTTCTCAAGCAGATAACTTCTACAAAATCATATTTGAAAACAAAAAAAATTTTGATATAGTCAAAATTTTAGGGGGAAGAATTCCAAAAAAATTCATATTAGTTGATTCAACAGTTTTGTTTTATCCTAAAAGTTTTTGGCTCGATAATATAGATCTGAAAGATGAAAAAGTTATCAAAGAAATTGAAGAAGATGAACATCATCCATTTAATAATGTCTATATATTTTCTCAAAAAGAGTATGATGTTTTAATTAGCGATGATGAAAAAAAATATTTAAGTCAAGCCTGTCAAAAATTTAAGTCTAAGAAAATAAAAATTGCTGAGAAGAAATATTTCACAGTAGAAACTACTAATAATGTTGATGGATTTTATTTTTTGGTGAGCGAACCAGTCTATTCATCAAATAACCAATTTGCTTTTGTTGAAGTAGATATTAAGAGTAAAGGTGTTTTTTTAGGTGAAAAGACAGATGAATATTTCGGTGTTTTGAAAATTATCTTTAGCAAAGATGCGAATGGTATTTGGAAACAAATTGGAAATTATGGTCATTTGATTTTTTAATTTTGAACAATACATACACCAAAAAAATAATAGATTTGAAAATTCTATAGTATATGAGTCTTGAAATCTAGGGTTCTCAAATTTAATGGATTGAATACACACAAAAAAAAATGACACCACCAACCCTCACAAAAACACAATTCGACAACTTTGTTTGGATAGATATTTGCCAACCCAACAAAGAAAATCTAGATAAAATTGCCCAAGAATACCAATTGGATTATTTTCAAATTAAAGATAGTTTGGAGCGAGGCCATTTGCCCAAATTTGAAAAACAGCCCAATTATAATTTTTTAATTCTGAGGGCTTTTACGCCAAGAATGGCCAGTAAAGCGACTACTATCAATGAATTGTCGCATAAAATCGCCTTTTTTTACAACGGACACAAAATCATCACGATTCATCGCAGTCCGTTTGCTTTTTTGGAAACGGTAAAAAAAGACCACAAAACGCCCGAAGAGATTTTGATTTATCTTATCCATAAAATGGTAGAAACTTATCAAGTTCCTTTGAACGACTTAGATGAAAAAATCATTCAAATCGAAAAGACTATTTTCCTGCAAGATTATTCCAAAATATCTCTGGAAGAGCTGTATTTCTTGAAAGCACAAACCCGTATCACCAAAAAGCTATTGCAGATTTTTCAAAATGTCATTCACCAACTCGAAGTGAGCGAATCCTCCAAAACTGCTTTGCAAGACATCAAAGACAAGCTGCTGAGTTTGCTACTCAATTATGACGAAGTGCTCGAAAATGCGAATAACTTACTGAATACCTATCTTTCGGTCAACGCACAAAAAAGTAATGATGTGATGAAATTGTTGACCATCTTTTCGGCTTTCTTTTTGCCCTTGACATTTATTGCGGGTATTTACGGAATGAACTTTGAAAATATGCCCGAACTGCAATGGCCTCTCGGCTATTTTATGACCTTGGGCGTGATGGTGGTCATTGCGTTGGTCATCTATTTTTGGTTCAAAAGAAAACGTATACTTTGATTTTGGATGCTGACTTCAACTGAGTGGGTAATTACAGAAGCAATAAAATAACCATATAAGGAATGTAAGGTCATAAAAGATTAGAGTAAAATTTACCGTTCCCTATTTGGTTAAAACCTCATTTTTATTTTTTAAATCAATAGGAATGGGCTTTAGCCCATTCTGAAAAAGGAGTTTTGTATTGGGCTTTAGCCAAAATCTACCACAATAACTTTTGCATATTTAAAAACTTATATGACCTTAACTGCCTTAAATGGTTCAAAAATAAGATTGGTTTGTTGAAGAAATATAAAACCCACTTTTTTTGGATAGGATTTCTTTTAAAAAGTAAGATATTTGCAAACCTAATTGAAAATTCATTTTACAATGGCTTCAAAACCCAGTATACCCAAAGGAACGCGCGATTTTTCGCCAGCCGAAGTGGCCAAAAGACAATACATTATTCAAACGATAAAAAGCAATTTTGAAAAATTTGGCTTTCAACCTATAGAAACTCCATCCTTTGAGAACTCAGATACTTTGATGGGAAAATATGGTGAAGAAGGCGACCGCTTGATTTTTAAAATCTTGAATTCGGGCGATTATTTGTCAAAAGCCAATGCAACGCATTTAGAGAACAAAGACAGTCTAAAATTGACTGCGAGTATTTCTGAGAAAGCTTTGCGTTATGATTTGACCGTACCCTTTGCGCGTTACGTGGTACAACATCAAAGTGAAATTGAGTTTCCGTTCAAAAGATATCAAATTCAGCCGGTTTGGCGTGCCGACCGTCCACAAAAAGGGCGTTTTAGAGAATTTTTTCAGTGCGATGCGGATGTGGTAGGTTCCAAATCATTGTGGCAAGAAGTGGAGTTGGTACAATTGTATGACACGGTTTTTACAGCTTTGGGATTAGCAGGCGTGACCATCAAAATCAATAATCGTAAAATTTTATCTGGAATTGCTGAGGTGATTGGTGCTTCGGATAAGCTGATTGATTTTACAGTTGCATTGGATAAACTGGATAAAATTGGTGAAGACGGCGTTAAGAAAGAAATGATTGAAAAAGGCATTTCTGAAGTAGCCATTGCCAAAGTACAACCGTTGTTTAGTTTTACAGGAACGATTACAGAGAAAATCAACCAATTGTCACAATTGCTTTCTGTTTCAGTAGAAGGGATGAAAGGTGTTGAAGAATTGCAATTCATTTGCGAAAAAGTGACCCAACTCGGACTAGCTACTGCACAGCTGGATTTGGACGTGACTTTGGCAAGAGGATTGAATTATTATACAGGAGCTATTTTTGAAATTGCCCCACCTAAAACTGTTGCTATGGGCTCGATTGGCGGTGGCGGAAGATATGACGACTTAACTGGTATTTTTGGTTTGAAAAATATGAGTGGTGTGGGGATTTCTTTTGGTTTGGACCGTATTTATTTGGTAATTGAAGAGTTGGGATTGTTCCCAGATACGGTTGCTGCTACTTCAAAAGCGTTGTTTGTGAATTACGGTGAAACCGAAGCTTTTGCTGCGATGCAAACCATTCAAAAACTTAGAGCCGAGGGTATTAAAGTAGAATTGTATCCTGATGCTGTCAAAATGGGTAAACAATTGCAATATGCTGACAAAAGAGGCATTCCGTTTGCAGTGATTATCGGGACACAAGAATTAGAATCGGGAACTTTTGCTTTAAAAAACTTGGTGTCAGGAGAACAAGTTGTTCTTGATTATGACGGACTTAAACGACAATTACAGTAGTAAATTGACATAACAAAAAAAGCTTCGTTTTGATAAACGAAGCTTTTTTTATTATAAACAATGCTGAATTAATAATTAACTAAAAACGGGAATAATTCTCTGTGTATAAATTATATATTGAAATAATAGATTGACAAATTTAGGTAAACTATTTCGTGATAGTCTTAAAATTATATTAAATTTTTATGAAGTTCGTAAAAACGGAGAGAAGTTGTAATCATCTTGGGTAGAGCTTGGAGTAATAATACGTATGACAATTTGACATTTTACCAGTTTTGGCAATACTTTTGAGAAAGAATGTAGAGAATCAAAAAGGATGTTTAAAAAATTTTTTAAAAATAAAAGCAATATGACTACTGAAAATACAGAGTTCGATCAAGAAATAGATGATGCAACGTTAGAGAATAATGCAAATGGAGAGCAACTAATCATTGAAGAATTAAGTGTTGAAGAACAATTAGCACAAGATTTAGCCAAAGAAAAAGATAAATTCTTGCGCTTATTCGCTGAGTTTGAAAACTACAAAAGACGAACTTCAAAAGAACGTATTGAGTTATTCAAAACAGCCAATCAAGAAGTTTTATTGGCTTTATTACCTGTTTTGGACGATTTTGATCGTGCTATGGTTGAAATCAACAAATCTGAGGATGAATTATTAGCTAAAGGAGTGGAATTGATTCACGAAAAGCTAAAAGGTACTTTGGTAACCAAAGGTTTAGAAATGGTTGACGTAAAAACAGGAGATGATTTTAATGCGGATTTTGCAGAAGCAATTACGCAAATTCCTGCACCGTCTGACGATTTGAAAGGAAAAATTGTAGATGTATTAGAGAAAGGATACAAATTGGGGGATAAAATCATTCGTTTCCCAAAAGTGGTTATTGGACAGTAAATCAGAATTCAAAGTAGCGTGTTGTAGCTACCTGTAATAGCATCATATAAAATGAAAAAAGATTTTTACGAAATATTAGGAATATCTAAAAATGCTTCGGAAGCTGAAATCAAAAAAGCATACCGCAAAAAAGCATTAGAGTTCCATCCTGACAAAAACCCTGACAATCCTGCAGCCGAAGAGCAATTCAAATTGGCTGCCGAAGCCTATGAAGTATTAAGCGATCCACAAAAGAAAGCGAAATATGATCAATATGGTCACCAAGCTTTTGAAGGTGCTGGCGGATTTGGCGGTCATGGCGGTATGAATATGGACGATATTTTTAGTCAGTTTGGAGATATCTTCGGAGGTGGCTTTGGCGGTTTCGGAGGCGGAGGCGGAGGTCCTCGTCGTGCCAAAGGAAGCAATATGCGAATTAAAGTCAAATTGACATTGGAAGAAATTGCCAATGGTGTTGAGAAAAAAGTAAAAGTAAAACGTAAGGTTCAAGCACCGGGTGTTACTTATAAAACGTGTACAACTTGTAATGGTCAAGGACAAGTGATGCGTGTGACCAATACTATTTTGGGTCGTATGCAATCGGCGTCTACTTGTCCGTCTTGTGGTGGTTCAGGTCAAATTTTGGATAAAAAACCAAACAATGCCGATGCACAAGGAATGATTTTAGAAGATGAAACGGTTTCTATTAAAATTCCAGCAGGTGTTGTTGATGGGATGCAATTGAAAGTTTCTGGAAAAGGAAACGACGCTCCTGGGAATAGTATTCCTGGTGATTTGATTGTAGCAATTGAAGAATTGGAGCACGAGTTCTTGAAACGTGAAGGTGAGAATTTACACTACGATTTGTACATCAGTTTTGCTGAAGCGGTTTTGGGAGTTTCTAAAGATATCGAAGCAGTAAACGGAAAAGTACGAATCAAATTAGAAGAAGGTATTCAATCTGGAAAAATATTACGTTTGAAAGGAAAAGGAATTCCAAGTATTAATGGTTATGGAAGTGGGGATTTATTAGTTCACGTGAATGTTTGGACTCCAAAAACATTGACCAAAGAACAGAAACAATTCTTTGAAAATGCGTTGAACGACGATAATTTTACACCGCATCCTGAAAAATCAGACAAATCATTCTTTGAGAAAGTTAAAGATATGTTTTCTTAATTTTTTTAATCTTATTTTATATTTATCCCTATGTTTTTGTAGCATAGGGATTTTTTTTTTGAGTGAAAAGTCAATACTTAGATTTCTAGTATTGCCTATGATTTTTGAACTGAAGTGCAATAGTATATGTTTTGGTAAAATCAATGATTTGCTTCAGATTGGTACATTTCTATGAGCTTGTCTCGCTCTTTTTTTTTTTTATGCGAGGAGATATAAAAAGGGACAGAAATTCCTAATTCAATTATGCCGCCCACTACAAACATACTGCCTATGGCTTGTCCCACTCCCTCCTCATTATTTTTGGAGTTATCTATTATTTTTGCGCCAAAAGCTGTTGTTGCAATTGCTAATGAGGAAAAGACAATTCCAGTAACTAAATTCGTTTTTCTTTTTTTGTCTTTTAAAAGAATTAGTTTAAGTTTAGCTTGAATGATTTCGTTGTTATAGTCGAATTTTTTAGTTGGTATTCCAAAAGTTTCTAGTTCATTTAACTGTTTTTCGGTTAAGTTTTGTCCTTGTAGACCGAAGGTAAGCAATAGTAAAACGAATAGAGTTATTTTTTTCATTATAAGTAATGATGATTGTGTTGTTTAATTCAAATATATACAATTTTATTTACAAATATTTTTGGTGTACTTGATGTTTGTATTAAGGTTTTTTGAAATTGGGTAACATAGTTAAAAGTATGTGATACCGCAAATTCGCAAATTTTAAATGCTGAATAAGGGGAAAGACCTACAAGGTTTTGAAAACCTTGCAGGTCGGAAGCGCAATAGAGTTTTGTTGCAGTGTTTCCTGCAAGGTCTTTTTTTGACCTTGTAGGTATTCAGATTAAAAAAGTATTGCTGGAAATTTTAGTATCGCATATTCGCAAGTTTTTAAATATTGAGTAAGGCGAAAGACCTACGAGGTTTTGAAAACCTTGCAGGTCGGAAAGCTCAAAAACAGTTTTGTCGTTCATTTCTTGCAAGGTCTTTTTTTGACCTTGTAGGTATTCATATTAAAGAAATATTGCTGGAAATTTTAGTATCGCAGATTCGCAAGTTTTTAAATATCGAGTAATGCGAAAGACCTACAAGGTTTTGAAAACCTTGCAGGTCGGAAGCGCAATAGAGTTTTTTGCAGTGTTTCCTGCAAGGTCTTTTTTTGACCTTGTAGGTATTCAAATTTTAAATGTATTAATTTGAGAGTTTGGGGTGCAAATCTGTTGGTATTAAAAAGGTAATTGAAATAGTAAAACGTACTTTTTAGCCCCGGTTGCAGTGGAAATCCTTTGATGCCGGGGTTCGGCAGCAAAGATTACTTCGTCAGTTCGCTTCGCTCGGGTGTAGCGGAAAGCGGGACGACTCGTGATTGAATTATCGATTCGTGCTGCTCCTAAAAAACAAGAAACGACATCAAGTTTAGAGTTGAAGTTCGTTTGGTTTTATTGCTGTAAAAAGCCGCATTTTCTGTAACAATTGGGCGTTGTTGACTACTAATTACCTATTTTTGCAATTCTAAAAATCAAGCTATGAGTAGTATTCTCGAGGTAAAAAATGTAGTGAAGCAATATGGCGATTATGTAGCGCTTAATTCTGTTTCGCTTTCGATACCCAAAGGCAGTATTTATGGTTTATTAGGACCTAATGGTGCCGGAAAAACCTCTTTAATTCGTATCATCAATCAGATTACGTTGCCCGATAGTGGCGAAGTGCTTTTGGATGGCGAAAAATTACAACCCCATCATATACAACAAATCGGCTATCTACCCGAAGAAAGAGGCTTGTACAAATCGATGAAAGTGGGCGAGCAGTGTTTGTATTTGGCGCAGCTGAAAGGGCTTTCTAAAAAAGAAGCCAAGATTCAGTTGGACTATTGGTTTGAGAAATTAGACATCAAAGGCTGGTGGAACAAGAAAATCGAGGAGTTGTCCAAAGGAATGGCGCAAAAGATTCAGTTTGTGGTGTGTGTGTTACACCAACCCAAATTGTTGATTTTTGATGAGCCTTTTTCAGGTTTTGACCCTGTGAATGCCAATATTATTAAAGATGAGATTTTAGGCTTAAAGGATAAGGGTACGACCATCATTTTCTCGACCCATAGAATGGAAAGTGTAGAGGAATTGTGTGACCATATCGCTTTGATTCATAAATCGAATAAGTTGATAGAAGGAAAATTGGAAGAAGTAAAACGCCAATACCGCTCTAATAGTTTTGAAGTCGGCATTTTGACAAATAATGTCGAAGGCTTGATGTATGATTTGACACAGAAGTTTACCGTGGGTCCAGCCCATTTCAAGTCTTTGAATCAAGAATTGAAATTAGAAATTCAGCTAGGTACTGGGACACCCAACGAATTGTTGCAAGTCCTTACGCAACGTGGTCAAGTGACGCATTTTGTGGAAAAAATTCCAAGTGTGAACGATATCTTTATTAAAACTGTAACTGAAAAATAATCTTTTTAAATTTTAAAATTCCAAATATCAAAAATATTGGAATTTGGAATTTATCTTTTGATTTTTAAAAAATAACTATATGAGTATGATCTCGTTGATTATAAAAAGAGAATTTATAGCCAAGGTGCGCAACAAATCGTTTATCGTAATGACTTTTTTGAGTCCGTTATTGTTTGTTGGAATTGCTGTTTTTGTTAGTTATTTGGCGTCTATGAAAGCCGATACCAAGCAAATTGCGGTTCACGACGAAACAGGTTTGTTTGTTGCTGATTTTATGGCTAAAAATAAAAAAGATAGTGAATACCAGTATTTGGATTTGTCGGTTTTAGACGTGAAAGCCCTCAAAGATAGCATCACGCAAGAGCGTTTTGAGGGTGTGTTGCAAATTCCTAAAACGGCATCTATTGCCGAGTTAGATAAGAAGATTCAATTCATATCCAATGATAGTCCAAGTATCACTTTTATTGAGGAAGTTCAGGATATTTTGGATAAAAAAATCACCCAACTCAATTTTCAATCCGCAAAATTGGATACGGTGGCGATACATAAAGCGCAGTCCAATATCAACATCAGTTTGAGTAAAGCCTCGGGTGAGGAAAGTTTGAAAGGATTGAATGAAATTAAAATTGCCATTGGTGGTGCCTTTGGGTATTTGATTATGATGTTTATCGTGATTTATGGCAATATGGTGATGCGAAGCGTAATCGAAGAAAAAACCAATCGTATCATAGAAATCATTATTTCCTCGGTAAAACCTTTTCAGTTGATGATGGGTAAAATCATTGGAACTTCGTTGGCAGGAATTCTTCAGTTTTTAATTTGGGCGATTATAGGTTTGGGATTGTTTTTGGGTGCTTCCTTGTTTTTCGGTGTCAATTTAGGACCTACTTCTAAAGTTCCGCCCGAAGTAATGCAAGCAGCACAACACGAAATAGCAAGTACAGCACAATTGTATATAGCCGAATTATGGAATCTTCCGATAGGAACTTTACTGACTTGTTTTGTGATTTATTTCATTGGAGGGTACTTTTTGTACAGTTCCTTTTATGCTGCAATCGGTGCTGCGGTTGATAACGAAACCGATTCGCAACAGTTTTTGTTGCCGATTATTATGCCTTTGATTTTGGGCGTTTATATCGGATTTTTTACGGTAATCAATGACCCTCACGGCACGGTAGCTACCATTTTCTCGATTGTGCCTTTGACATCGCCAATCGTGATGCTAATGCGTATTCCTTTTGGCGTACCTTTGTGGCAAATTTTGCTTTCGATAGTACTCTTATTCGGAACGTTTTTGTTGGTAGTTTGGTTTGCTTCCAAAATTTATCGCGTGGGTATTTTAATGTACGGTAAAAAACCAAGTTGGAAAGAATTGTATAAGTGGTTGAAGTATTAAATCCCAAAAAGTAAATCCCAAAATCCAACTATTGGAATTTGGAATTTTTAAAATTTGAAAATTGTTAAGGATGAGTAAAATATTAATTATAGAAGACGAAGCAGCGATTCGTAGGGTTTTGGTCAAAATTCTTTCAGAAGAGAATGATACCTATCAGGTAGACGAGGCAGAAGACGGCGCTGTAGGTTTAGAGAAAATAAAAAACACCGATTATGATTTGGTGCTTTGTGATATCAAAATGCCAAAATTAGACGGGGTCGAAGTATTGGAAGCTGTCAAAAAAATCAAACCTGAAATTCCAATGGTGATGATTTCAGGCCACGGCGATATGGAAACGGCCATCAATACGATGCGTTTGGGCGCTTTTGATTACATCTCGAAACCGCCCGATTTGAACCGTTTGTTGAATACCGTTCGCAATGCCTTAGACCGAAAAAAATTAGTAGTTGAGAATAAAATTCTAAAGAAAAAAGTCAGCAAAAACTACGAAATGATTGGCGAGAGCGAAGCCATTAATCATATCAAAATGATGATTGATAAAGTGGCTCCTACCGAAGCTAGGGTATTAATTACAGGACCCAACGGAACTGGAAAAGAATTAGTAGCCCATCAATTGCACGAGAAAAGCGAACGTGCAAGTTTTCCTTTAATCGAAGTGAACTGTGCTGCTATTCCGTCAGAATTGATAGAAAGTGAGTTGTTTGGACACGTCAAAGGCGCCTTCACCTCGGCTGTAAAAGACCGTGCAGGCAAGTTTGAAGCAGCAGATAAAGGCACTATTTTCTTGGACGAGATTGGCGATATGAGTCTTTCGGCTCAAGCCAAAGTATTACGTGCGTTGCAAGAAAGTATGATTACGAGAGTAGGAGCTGACAAAGATATTAAAGTCGATGTTCGCGTGGTAGCTGCAACTAACAAAGATTTGAAGCAAGAGATAGCCGAAGGTCGTTTTAGAGAAGATTTGTACCATCGTTTGGCGGTTATTTTGATTAAAGTTCCTGCATTGAATGAACGTCGCACCGATATTCCGATGTTGGTTACACATTTTGCAGAGAAAATTGCTTCAGAACAAGGAAATGCTGTGAAAAAATTCTCGGAAGCTGCCATTAGCTTACTGCAAGAATACGATTGGACAGGAAATATTCGAGAGTTGCGCAATGTAGTGGAACGCTTGATAATTCTGGGTGGAAGCGAAATCTCTGAAACGGATGTGAAGTTATTTGCTAGTAAATAGCGAATCTAACCGCCCGAAGGGTGAATTATAAATTGGCATAAATCAAAATATATAGTTTTGATTTAATGGGTTTTTAAATTAAAAAGCCTAAAACCTAAAATTTAAATAGGCAAATGAAATTAAAAAAGATAAACGAGAATCTTCAAAAGGCATTGATTGAAAATGGTTTGGTAGAAGCCAACGCTATGCAACAGGAGACTTTTTCTACGCTAAAAAGCGGAGCAGATTGTTTGATTGTTGCGCCGAAAGGAAGCGGAAAAACAACGACTATTGTAATCAATGTAATTCAGCGTTTGGCGGGTTCCAGTGAAGAATCTCCAAGAGCACTTATCGTAGTAGAAGACAAAGCTAAGGTATTGGCAATGGAGGAGCTTTTTGATAAATACAATCGATATACCAAATTAGAAGTATACGGTGTACACGATAAAGGTGATTTGGATTATGACAAAAATTATATTTCAACCGGTATTGATGTTTTGATTGGGACACCTAGTCGATTGAATGAAATGTTTTCTTCTGCAGGTTACAATGTCAATCGTTTAAAAATGTTCATCATTGATGACACTGACCCTATATTGAAATTACGTCACGAAACCAAAATTATGCGTATTTCAAACAGTATTGCCAAAACGCAGCGTATCATTTTTGCGGAACAGATTACGGAGCGAATTGATTTGTTGGCAGAGAAAATGCTAATCGAACCTTTTGAATTTGATTTCGATGAAGAAGAAGAAGAAGAGGACGATGATGAAGAAATTTAGAGAGTAGATTTTTGAAGTTAGATTTTGAAAAGATAATAAACATTATAATCGTTGCGCTTCTTTGCGTAATTCCTTGCGGACTTTGCGGTTAAGTTCAACAACAAACATAAAACAGTATGGGATTAATGAAAGTGTTTTCAGGCAGTGAAATATTAGCACTAGCCTTACAAGAAAAATTAGAAACAGCGGGAATCGATACCGTAAAAAAAGATAATATTCAATCGGCTCGTTTGGGTGGATTTGGTGGTTCCGATTTGGCCATTGAAATTTTTATTCAAGAAACAGATTTTGCCAAGGCGAATCCAGTTATCGAGGATTTTAGAATGAGTATTTAAATTGTTTCCATAAGTTATGAAATACAAAATGCTAGTTTTAGATATGGATGACACGCTGTTGACAGACAATCATACCATTTCTAAAGAAAATAGAGCCATGATTGCAATGGCACAAGCAAAGGGAGTCGAAGTGGTTTTGGCATCAGGAAGGCCTACGCCAGCGATGACACATTATGCAAAAGACTTGCAAAATAGTTACATGATTTCGTTCAATGGTGCTGTAGTTACTGATTTAAAAAAGGATACCGTAATTTTTGAGCAATCGTTGACTAAAGAGCAAATTCATGAGCTGCATGATTATAGTTTGAAAATGAAAACGCATATCATTACGTATATTAATGATACGATTGTAAGCGAAACCCACTCTGAATTTATTGAGGTTGAACGAAGCATAACGGGTATGCCGCACGAACTAGTTGCTGATTTTAAAGCGGCTGTGACTTCTAATGCAGTAAAATGTATTTTACTTGAAGACCCTTCTTATTTGAAAACGGTAGAAAGTGATTTGAAACAAGCCATGCCAGATTTAAGTGTGTCCATGTCGAAACCTTTCTTTTTGGAAGTTGCCCCTAATGGCATTGATAAAGCCGCAAGTATTGCATTTTTGGCGAAGAAATTAGATATTGACCAAAGCGAAATTATTGCAGTAGGAAATGCAGGAAACGATTTGACAATGATTCAATATGCGGGATTAGGCGTTTGGGTGGATAATGTAACTCCCGAATTGAGAGGTTTTGGAGATGTTATTGTAGCTTCGAATAATAATCACGGCGTAGCTGAGGTTATCGAACGATATATTTTGAGTTAAAACTTTTTTATCTCATAAAAAAAACGGGAAAGTAGCAGTGTTACTTTCCCGTTTTTAGTTTTTATAGCTATTGATTAAATTTTGGCTACCGATACAAAATATTTGTTTCCGTCACCCATAGTTAATTTTACGCGTTCATCACAAAGGTCAATAGCGTGTGTCTTGCTTTCATAACAATTGCAAGAGGTGTTTTTGTCTTTTGCCATTGGGGTTTCACATTTTACATTTTTAAAAGCTGTAAGTTGTGGGTTGTATAACGTAACCAAATCGGTAGAGGCGGTAACCAAAGTAATGATACTCGCACTGTTATCGTTGGTAATTCTATAGACAATTCTGTCGGTGTAGTTTACACCGTCAATCATCACTTTTCGGATGTAAGTATAAGCAATGGAGCTAGTTTCGGCTTCTTTTACTTCGAATTTAAATCCTAAAGTACGGATTTCTAAATCAAATTTTTGTTGTGAGTTGTAATTGGCCCAATTGGTTAGGGTGGCAACTGTTGGAAAAGTGTTTGTTTTGCTAGTAGTATTTTGGCCGTAGCTGCTCAAAATAGCCAATAGCATGAAGTAGATTGTGGGGAAAAATGCTTTCATGTTAGTTGAACTAATTTTTTTGCCTACTCTAGTTGGTTTTCGGCTTACCCATTTTGTTAATTAATTGATTGTAAACACATTAGGTTTTTGTGTTTACTGCAATGCAATATAGAATTTAAATTATCATCTGCAAAATTTGAGGTAGGAAATATAGTATGCAATATGGATTTTCGGCTTCTGAATCTATGATTAAAGATAAAGTGTTGATATATAATGACTAATCGATTTTCTTCTAACAAAAAAAATACATCAGATGGCAATAATTCTAAAGTATAACTTTCGATATCCTGATTTTTGTTTGTAATTTTGCAACCTCAATTTTTTGACAACGATTTCATTAATTGAGCTATCTTATGGAAAATAAAAAACGAGTTGCCTTCTATACGCTGGGTTGTAAACTGAACTTTTCAGAAACGTCAACCATAGCGAGAAATCTTCAAGAAGAAGGCTTTGAAAGAGTGGATTTTGAAGAAGTAGCAGATATGTATGTTATTAATACGTGTTCTGTTACAGAAAATGCAGACAAACAATTCAAGCAAGTCGTGCGCAAAGCGATGAAGCTGAACGACAAAGCTTTCGTGGCTGCCGTTGGTTGTTATGCACAATTAAAACCAGAAGAACTCGCCGATGTTGACGGTGTAGATTTGGTTCTGGGTGCCACAGAAAAATTCAAATTAGCAGATTACATTAACGATTTATCCAAAAACGATTTTGGTCAAGTACATTCTTGCGAAATTTCCGAAGCCGATTTTTATGTAGGCAGTTATTCAATTGGCGATAGAACAAGAGCTTTTCTTAAAGTACAAGACGGTTGCGATTACAAATGTACCTATTGCACGATTCCACTAGCGAGAGGAATTTCTAGAAGTGATGCTTTAGAAAATGTATTGCAAAATGCTGCCGAAATTTCGCAACAAGGAATCAAAGAAATAGTGCTTACGGGTGTAAATATTGGCGATTACGGAAAAGGAGAGTTCGGGAACAAAAAACACGAACATACCTTCCTTGATTTGGTAAAAGCGCTTGACGAAGTGGAGGGTATTGAACGCCTTCGAATTTCTTCTATCGAGCCCAATTTGTTGAAAAACGAAACGATTGATTTTGTTTCCAAAAGCCGAACATTTGTGCCACATTTTCATATTCCTTTGCAATCTGGAAGTAATGAGATTTTGGGTAAAATGAAACGTCGTTACCAACGTGAAGTGTATACCGATAGAGTTGCCAATATTCGTAGAGTAATGCCAGACGCTTGTATTGGTGTAGATGTAATCGTAGGATTTCCTGGAGAAACCGATGAGCACTTCTTAGAAACTTATCATTTTTTGAATGATTTGGATATTTCTTATTTACACGTTTTTACCTATTCAGAACGCGATAACACCGAGGCAGCTGTAATGGAAGGCGTGGTTCCCAATAATGTACGCGCCAAACGTAGCAAAATGTTACGTGGTTTATCGGTGAAGAAACGTCGTGCTTTTTACGAAAGTCAATTGGGTACCCAAAGAACAGTTTTGTTTGAGGGCGAAAATAAAGAAGGATACATTCACGGTTTTACCGAAAATTATGTAAAAGTGAAAACCCCTTGGGACCCAGCCTTAGTGAATACGTTGCACGAGGTGCAATTGACCCGAATTGACGAAGACGGAAGTGTTCGTATGGAGTTTTTGAATGTTGAAGTGTAATCCTAAAGCACTTCCTTTATAATAGCATTAAGCGAGTAAGATTGTATTCTTACTCGCTTTTTTATTTCTGTTAGAAACTAAAATCAATTCTTAATTTACAGCCTCTACCAAGCGGATGAATTCGGCTTTGTATCCTTCAGAGTCGTTTGACAAGCCTTGTTTTGCCAAAGCAATAATGTCTTTTGAAGAAGAATTCGCAATCAGTTTTGAATCTCTCAATTTTAAACCGAACCAAGCTACGGCATTACTAAATTTAAAATCATCGCTGGTGTTTTGCAACATCGTACTTTTGTTTTCAATGGTTTGGACCATTTCGATGCTTTGGTCACCATCTGGTTTTTTGTAACGGAATTTTATGATCGCTAACTCGTTAGTGTATTTATTTTCTGTTGGAGTAGTGGTGGTGTATTTTAGTTCATCCGCTTCTGTATAAAATTTACTTTTGCTGCCTGCAGGTATAATTTCATACAAAGCCGTCACCGAATGATTACTGCCTAATTCTCCCGCATCAATGGCATCATTTTTAAAATCTTCGGGTCTTAGTTTTCGGTTTTCATACCCAATCAATCGGTAAGCTTTCACTTGGTTGGGATTGAATTCAATTTGAATTTTTACATCTTTAGCAATTGCAAACATCGAGCCTTTAAATTCTTTACCCAAAAAACGATTCGCTTCTTGAATGGTATCAATGTAGGCATAATTGCCGTTACCTTTATTAGCCAATATCTCCATTTTACTGTCTTTGTAATTTCCCATTCCGTAGCCTAAACAAGTTAGGAATACACCAGATTTTCTTTTTTCTTCGATGAGATTTTCCATATCAGCATTGGAGGAACTTCCTACATTAAAATCTCCATCAGTGGCCAAAATTACTCTGTTGTTGCCTCCTTTGATGAAGTTTTCTGCCGCAATTTTATAAGCAAGCGTAATGCCTTCGCCACCTGCAGTACTTCCACCTGCGTTGAGTTGTTCTAATGCATTATTTATGGTTTCTTTTTCATCTCCAGAGGTTGGAGGTAATACTAGACCTGCTGCTCCAGCATACACTACAATCGATACTTTGTCTTTGGCTCTCAACTCATTTACCAAAATTTTCATAGATTGTTTGAGTAAGGGTAACTTATTCGCAGCACTCATAGACCCTGAAACATCAATTAAGAAAACCAAATTCGAGGCTGGCAAATCAAGGGTTGGAATGTTTTTTCCTTGTAATCCAATTTTCAAAATTTTAGTATCGGTATTCCACGGACTGTGACTCAATTCGGTTTGAATAGCAAACGGATGTTGGTCATTAGGTTGTGCGTAATTGTATTTGAAAAAATTAACCATTTCCTCAACGCGAACCGCATCTTTAGGTACTTTTTGTCCGTTGTTAATCATACGTCTTACATTGGTGTACGAGGCATTATCAACATCAATAGAAAAAGTGGAAAGTGGCGCTGTTTTTGGACTTTCAAATGCATTTTCTACAAAACTTTCGTAATCTTCATCATTGATTGGTTCTGGTTGATAAGGATGGAGTTGTTGTAGTCTTTTGTTTATTTCTTTCTCACTTAAGTTTTTATAGATTTCATTTTTTGAGGTGATAATCAAAACACCATTTGCAGCTTTTGCTCCATATAGTGAAGTAGCAGCACTGTCTTTGAGCACTTTTATATCTTGAATATCGTTTGGGTTGATTTTAGCTAGTGCATTCGATTTTACAGGTACACCATCGATGATATAGAGCGGTTCATTTTTAGAAGAAATACTATTCGTTCCTCTAATGATGATGCTTTGCGGAGCGTTGGCAATAGCGTTAGACGAAATGGTCAATCCTGCGACACGACCTTCCAGCTTTTGAACTGAAGCTGCGGTCGAGGCTTTCTTTTTTTCATAGAAAGTATTGTCAGATTCATATTCGGCGTTACTACCGTAGCCTACTACGACTACTTCATTTAGGGACATTTGGTCTGCCACTAGTTTTACATTAATGATATTTTGTTCTCCCACTTTTTTAGTTTGCGGTTTATAACCAATGTAACTAAACACCAATTGGTCTCTTTTTTGCGCTTGAATGGTATACTTGCCATCAAAATTTGTACTAGCGTTTGCTTTTGAGTTTTTGTTGACAATGGTCACTCCAGGAAGCGGGGCTGAGGCGTCAGAAACGGTTCCAGTAATCGTTTTTTCTTGTGCTTTTGTTACGAAACATATAAGCATAGCAAGGCCTAATGAAATAAGTTTTACGTTTTTCATAATCGTGTTTTTTTAAGATTAGTGTTAGGGGATTCCTATTTTTGGACTGCGGGTTTTCCTGTTTTTGTAGTGATAATTACGACTCCTTTTTTCCCTTTTTCACCATATTTGGAAACAGCATCGGTGTCTTTAAGAATGACAATGGTCTTAATGTCTTGATGATTGAGAGGAGCATAAGGACTCTTGGGCTGTGGACCAAACAAATCATCCTCCGAAAAGTAATGCCCATCAATGATATAAAGCGGATTGTCTAAAACTATCACCGATTCCAAGTTCTCGGGTTTAAAATTTGAAAGTCCTTCTTGCATTATGCGTTCTCTTTTTGAGGCATTACTGTCCGAAAGCGCTGTGTTGTCAATCACGACCAATGGACTGCTTTTTTTAGCACGCTCTTGACTTTTTTCAGCAAAAGCCATTTTGTAACTGGCTTTCTCTTTGGCTACTGAAGCAGGAGCCGCTAGTTTTTGCTCTATTGCATTCGATTCAGCATCCTTTTCATCCGCTACTTCCGAACTTGCAATTGCTGCAGCGATTTCAGGAATACTAATAGCATTTGTTGCACTACTCATTATCGTGTCATTGGATTGCGCGTTATGAACCGCAACTTCTTGCCCAATACTATTGTTGATGATTGTTGCAGCTTCAGCTTTTGGTATGATGATAGGAGTAGTATTGGTTGTATTTTCGTTAGTTTCAATAGCCGATGGATTGTTCTTTGTGGTTGTAGTAACCACCTCTGGAGCTTCTTGAATACTTTTCTGACTAGGCGAATTCAAAAACTGAAAGCCAATCGAAAGCACCAATAAAAGCGATGCGGCTACGGCGATTTTTTGCCATAAAGCGATAGTTTTTTTAGCTTCTTTCTTATCTAGTTTTTCTTCTAAGCGCGACCATACTTTTTCCATTGCAGGAAAATCTTGGTTTTCAGCATTTCGCTCAGCTTCTTTTATTTGTTCGAATAATTTATCTTGATAGTCCATACCTATTTTGCTTTTTGATAATAGAGGTTGTTCACCAGTTCCTTTAGTTTACTTTTGGCGGCATTCAATTGTGATTTTGAGGTGCCCTCAGAGATTTGCAACAAACTAGCAATCTCCTTGTGTCCATAGCCTTCTATCACAAAAAGAGTGAAAATAGTTTTGCATCCCTCTGGAATATGATTCAAAAGTTCCAATAAATCGGCTTCTTCAAGCGCTGTGATTTCTTCAGTAAATGGTTGCGAAAGCAATTTCACATCATCCAAATACATATTGAAATTGGTACTTTTTTTAATTGCTGCCAAACAGTGATTCACCGTTATTTTTCGGCACCAAGCCTCAAAAGCCAGCACCTCTTTCAACTGGTCTATTTTGGTGAAAATAGTATAAAAAGCGTCGGCCAAAACTTCTTCAATATCTTCCTCCTTTTTAAGATAGCGCTTGCAAGTGCGATACAGCTTGGGTGCCATATAGTCATACACTTGTCGCTGAGCATCACGGTGCTTTTTTTTGCAGTTAGAGAGTAGGGTTTCGTTTATCACAATTGATGTCTTTATTACTAAAGAGCGTTTAAAAATCAAAAAGGTTGGGAAGCCTATCAAAAAAATATTCTTTTTTTACTACAATTATCAGGAATTCTAGTTTTAAAAATGAATGAAGGAGCGCCAACACTAGGCTTTCTGGTTAGCAGGATTCCCGCTGTACGTTATATCTTTTTTATAACTGTCAGGTCCAAAAACCTGCCAGCTATAAAAAAGGATGCCACTTCCATCCTTTAGATTTGCTAAATAAATTTAGAGTACTTTTAATCAACAACCAAACTGACAAAGTGAACCTTATCTTCCATCAAAGTTAGCTACTTATGCCCCGATTAGGA